>JAHKBB010000078.1 GCA_018826445.1 Patescibacteria group bacterium
GACTTTAATATTGAGCGTTGTTTTACGCCGAATCTGTGTTGTTCATCTACGATTGCTAATCCCAAGTTTTTGAAACCAATCTCTTCTTGGATTAATGCGTGTGTGCCAACAACAAGATCACATGTCCCGGTCTTCATTTGTTTGATAATTTCTTTCTTCTGCTTTTTAGTTGTGCTGCCGGAAATGAATTGAATATTTATTCCAAATGGAATCAAAAGTTCGCTCAATGTCTTATAATGTTGTTTAGCAAGAATTTCGGTTGGGGCCATGAGCGCCACCTGTTTTCCTGACTTTGTTGTCGCTAGAATTCCAATAGCCGCTACTACGGTTTTTCCAGATCCCACATCTCCCTGTACGAGTCTGGACATTGGATGTTTTCTGCTCAAATCCTGCAATATTTCTTTCGCTGTCCTTTCTTGAGCTTTTGTCAGTTTAAATGGAAGTCTCTCTACAAATTCTTTTATTACACTGCCGTCTATCTCTAGTGCGCATTTTTGATTTTCCGCTACACGCTGCCATTCCCATCTTTTTTTGAGTGCTTTAAATTGGATCAAAAATAATTCGTCGAACGCGAGTCTTGCGCGCGCTTTTTCAATTTGGGTTTCGTTCTCCGGGAAGTGGATTTCTTTCACGGCTTCGCTCAGAGGCATTAGTTTGTGGCGTTTTAGAATTTCCTCCAGCATATACTCCACTATCTCGGATGCCCAGTCATCTATTATTGGCTTCAGTTTTTCACGCATCCATTTCGAGCTGATTCCCTCTGTTTCGTGATATACGGGGACTATTCTGCCGCTATGGATTTGTTCTTTTTTTTCGATTTCGTATGCCGGGCTTATCATTGAGATTTTGCCGAATGAATATTTGAGTTTTCCGGTCAATATGACTGTGCTGCCATTTGGAATCATTCTTGTAATGTGCGGCTGATTGAACCAGATTACTTCTATTGAACCTGTCTCGTCTGTGAGTAAGGCTCGCGTCATAAATTTCCCGTTCTTCGTTTTGCGGGAAAAGAAGCTGGAAATCCGTCCTTTTATTACGTTCGGCTCATCGATTTTCATATCGATAATCCGGCGAATTTCCCTGCTGTCTGTGTAGGTGCGCGGGAAGTAGAGAAGGAAGTCTCTTATGGTTGAAATACCAAGGAACTCCAGTTTCTTTAAATGCTTCCCGGTGGTTCTTAGGATGTCTTTTAGTCTCGTTTGCAGCATGGACTTTATTATACTTTCACTTTTGCTTTTATTCTAGGAGTTGCTACTTTTCCCGGTTTCTTTTGGATAATGGACTCTATGTTGTGAGCTATTATGTGGAATAGGGTTTTTGAATTTGTTTTGATTTTTGAAATCGCGAGTGATACGTAATGGGTTTTGCCTGCAACCTCAATTGAGGTCATAGGAATATTGTAATTTCCTCTCTTTGTCGCGTTTTGTATGAGCATAGGAAGTTCTTGTTCCAATATTTTCTTAATGTTTATTGTTTTTTCTCCGTACAGTCTTTTTGCTTTTTTATTTGCGTCGAAAATATTTCCTTTCTCATCTATTAATATTATTGCGTCGAAGGCATTTTCAAAAATGTCTTTGAATTTTTGCTCCGATTCCTGCAGTTTGTGCGAAAGCCTTATTCTTGTTGTCACATCCCGCAGCACTCCTTCCACAGCTATTGGATTTCCGTTTTTATCCCTTTTTAAATTACTGTATGTTTCTACATAAAAATCTCTTCCACTCCTGTGTTTCAAGTGGGCAATGAATCCGTGGTAGTATCCTTTTTCTTCGATTTCTTCCAGAAACATTTTTCTGTCTTTCGGATTCACATATAAAGTTTCGACCGGTTTCCCGATGATCTCTTCCTCTGAATATCCAAATAGTTTACATCCTGCTTGGTTTATTGCGGTGAATTCACCCGTTTTAAAATCACATGAATAAATTACGTCCGGAACCGCGTCGAACAAATCTTTGAATTTTTCTTTTGTGGTTTCCAGTTCTTTTTGCAGGTCTGCTTTTTCCGTGATGTCACGAATGATGCAATCGATCTCTATGAGATTTCCACTACTGTCACGCAGTGCTTTTGCTCGTATCGAGAAATTACGATCAGATCTGTTTCCCTGGTATTGCAGATCTGTTACGGCATCTCTTTCCCCGTTTTTAATTTCTTGAATTTCTTTTTTAATCGCCGGGAGGTCTTTTGGATAAATATAATTTGAATAATGAGTCCCTACTATTTCTTCTTTTGGCAATCCTATGTATTTGGTTCCTATCTCGTTTATGGAGGTTAAGATCCCATCCGGATCCATTGTGCAGATAATGTCCAAAGCGTTTTCCACTATTGTTCTGTATTTACGTTCTGATTTTAGAAGGGCAATGTTTCTTATTTCTATCTCTTCTTCGAGTAGTTGATTCATGTATTCCGCCTCCTTCAGCTTTTCTTTGGACTGACTGCCCACAAATGAAAGACCGGAAATTGTATTGGCTGTTGTCTTTAGAAGCCTTGTTATTGCTTCTATCTTGTGGTCATCTAAGAATGGAAGTTCCAGATATGCCTCTAGGAAATTATCGAAGTCCAGTCCTAATCTCTCCGCCTCTTCGTGACATCTTTTTAGGTCTGGATTACCTTTTCTTCCTCTTCCGGACACGTACACGGCGACTACTTTATCATTTATTGTGATTGGGACTGTGAAAATTGTCGTGTCACAGTAATCTTCTAAAGCGTATATGTCCGCTTTGTGAATAGCCGCTTCTATCGCTTTTTGAATGTTCCTTTTGCACTCGGGATAAATCAAGTTGTTATCCTCTATAATTTCTTTCCAAAACCTTGTTTGATTACTTGTTTTCGTGAGTTTTTTACCTCTTGTATCATAAATGGAAAGGGTAACTCCGAGCGCTCCAGAGAAATTGTCTTGAATCCTCTGCAATGTTCGCAGAGATATTACGTCTGTGATGTTTGAGATTTTTTTATTCATGTGCTTTTAGGAATTTTCTTTTACCAACTTGGATTAGTTTTTCTTCTGAAATGTTAATTTCCGAATCTATGCTCTCTATTTTTTCTCCGTCCACTTTTACTCCCCCGCCTTCCACTATTCTTCTACCTTCGCTTTTTGATTCCACCATGCCGGCTTTTGTAATCAAATCGACTATGTTCCATCTCGCTTTTCCCAGACTTTTTGATTCAATTTCATCCGGGGTTCCCTTGTTCGAAAACATTTCTATAAATTCTTTTTCCGCGGCGGCGGCTGAATCCGCTGTGTGGTATAGAGTTACTAGTTCTTTTGCCAAGCGCACTTTCAGATTTCTCGGATTCTCACCTTCTTTGAGAGCCTTTTTTATTTCTTCGATTTCTTTCATGGAGACGTCTGTTGTCAGTTTGAAATATTTCACGA
>JAHKBB010000079.1 GCA_018826445.1 Patescibacteria group bacterium
GCAGTAAAATTTTCAGGGTAGAAAATCCCTTTTCGCGCAACTTCAATAATTCCATCTGAGAAAGTAGCTCCTATGATAACTCCTATCGACGCTACTATTAGGATAATGTGGCGTTTTGCTACTTTTGCCCCTATTGCTGAATTCAGGAAATTCACGGCATCATTAACGACCCCGACAATCAGGTCACCAAAAGCTAAAATTACAAGGACAATTATTGCAAGTAATTCAAAACTTACAGTCATTTTTATTTGTATTATACCTATTTTAAAAATATTTGAAGGAGAGAGATTTCGTATAAGCGCCTTTTCCAATCCTTTTCTTCGGAGAAAAGAACTATTTAAAGAGGTTTATACTTTAGCCCACCGCAATGAGTACTCAAATTTTCAAGGATCTTATTTCCGAGCCAAGGGTAGAACGAAAACGCGTGATTGTCAATAAATTCACTGGACATTATGCTGCTCAGTAGTAGAATACCTGCCGTGCCATGAGATCTATATGATAGACTACATTGCTTTAATCATTTTTGGAGTTTCGTTCATTCTAATTGTATTTGAATTATTTGATAAATCTTTAGTAGCTTTGTGCGGGGCTTTGCTTATGGTTGTTTTTGGAGTGCTTAAGCCCGAAGAAGCAATTGCCGCGGTCGAGTTTGAGACGATACTTCTACTGCTTGCCATGATGCTCCTGGTTAATATCGCCTCGAAGAGTGGAATTTTCTCATGGATGAATGTGAAAATCGCGGCTTTTACCAAGGGGAATCCCCTCTTTATATTCCTGTTCTTTTCTCTGATAACGGCGTTCTTCTCGGCCTTTCTGGACAATGTGACGACCGTTATCTTGATCGTTCCTTTGACTATTGAACTTGTGAAAGGTATGGGGCGGGACCCAAAGCCTTATGTGTTTGCAGAGATAATTTTCTCTAATATAGGCGGCGCGGTGACTCTTATTGGTGATCCGCCGAATATCATCATAGGAGGTGTGACCGGGTTTAGCTTTTTAGATTTTGTTGTGAATTTGTGGATGCCTATCCTGATGAGTATCGTCTTTGTGCTTCTTGTTTTTGTCGTTGTTCATCGCAATAAGTTCAGGCCTATATCTGGCAATTTGCCGGAGCTTTTTATTGCGAATGTCCTAATTAAGAAAATTCAGCACAAGTTTCTGAAGATTACTCTTCATAGGGAGTTTATAATAAAGGTTGTTGCGATGCTTATTATCACGATTATCGGGTTTTTGCTTCAGAAGCAGATTGGATTTCCGACATATGTTATTGCGTTTTTGGCGGCGATCTTGCTTGCTCTTATGACTGCCAAGAGGGTTCATATCCATGATTCGTTTAGATCCGTTGAATGGACAACTTTATTCTTTTTTGCGGGATTATTTATAATGGTGGCTGGTGTGGAAAAAACCGGGGTACTGGATCAGTTAAGTCATTTTATTGCGGGATCAACGTCTAATCTGTTTTATCTCGCCCTTATAATTCTTTGGGTTTCCGGATTTGCTTCAATGATATTGGATAATATCCCGTTTGTTACCGTTATGATTCCCGTTATTTTTGGAATACAGGCGCAGATGACCGGCGATACGTCTATTCTTTGGTGGGCACTTTCTCTTGGCGCCTGTCTTGGTGGAAATGCGACTCTCATAGGAGCTTCCGCGAATGTTGTTTCGGTCGATCTAGCGAAGAAGGAGGGGGTTAATATATCGTTTTTAAGTTATATGAAATTTAGTTTCCCATTAACTATTGGGGTTCTCGCGATATGCAGTGTTTATTTATTTTTTGCAATTAATTAAATGACTAAAGACACAGAATTGTTATCATCATTATTTAGAGAGCTCGAGACCGAGCTTGGCACAACGGACATAGCTATTGTCGCTTTGAAAGCGCTTTTAAAGTCTGTTAAAAGTCTTGATTTCGATACTGTCCAGGAATTTTGTGATCAATTTAAAAATCTTCACGAGGTAGTTACTAACACGGAGCCAAAGTTTGGGATTTTGAATCTATATTTCTCAAAATTGAATAAGCTTCTTTCAGAATATCTAATAAAAAATTCTGTGACGCGGAACAGAAGCAGGAGGGTCATTATCAAGCATATTAAGGAAATGATAAAAGAGGTTAACTTGTGGGAGAAAGCCATTTTGAAACATGCTGAATCGTTAGATGTCGAAGGGAAGACTATTCTGATCCATGATCATAGTCATACAGTTTATAATGTACTCGCCCATTATAAATATTTGGGTAAGAATTTTAGAGTAATTATTGCCGAACAAGATTTTGAGAAAACTCATATAAATATTGAAAGGATGCACAAGTGCCAAATTCCTTTCCAAGTTGTTCCCGCCTATATGCTTTCTCACGTTCACAACAAGGTGGATATGGTCTTTTTTGGAGCTTTGACTTTAAAAGACACCATGAATTTTGTAATGGGACCCGGTTCACATGGACTCATTTCCGAGTTTAATACCGAGAACATCCCATCATATATGTTTATCAACACTGCAAAGTTCAGTCTTTGGAAGTCCACGAAAAAGGCTGAGATATTCATCCACAA
>JAHKBB010000080.1 GCA_018826445.1 Patescibacteria group bacterium
AATTGCATTTGGCATACAAATACCATACGCGATTCTGCTTCCACTGATCGTAGTACTCATCATCGTAGGGCTGATACTCGCAAGTAATCACCTAAATCTAAAGAACACATACGCGCAGATAGCGGTGGGGGCGGTATTCGGCGGGGCGGTAAGCAACCTCATCGATAGGATGATGCACGGACATGTTGTCGATTTCATAAAGATATGGATATGGCCGGTTTTCAACCTCGCGGACGCATTTATAACCATCGGGATATTTTCTGTAATTATCTTTTATGATAGAATCAGTAAAACTAACAAACATTCAAAATGACAGAACCACAAATCGGACCACCTAAGGTTACATTCCTGAGATTTCTGATGAAACTTGGTGCCGGAATAGGGGGCGGAGTAGCGGGAGCGCTGATACTCATCGTATTCTTTATGCTTACAGCTTCCGTACTTCAACCGGCACTGCAAAAATCAGCGGAAGTCGATATCAATCCCATCTTCGTATTTCTGGTAATGGCAATGATGTTTTTGGCATCATGCGGTGCGAATATTTTGGGGACTTTGTTCCTCGGACTGACCGACAGAGAGCGTTACATAAAACTTTCGTCCTCGATATATCAGATTTTCCTTATAAATATCGTGATATTCGCTCTCACCGCGCCAATCTACCTGATGACGGCGAACCTCGGAGTCGGGATGATGGCATTCCCGGCAGGTCTCCAGATCATGCTCGGGGCAATGGCCAGTGTCCTCATCCTGGAGATGGTCTCCGACCCAAAATATTCGCTTCTCGGTGTATACTCCACAATTTTCGCAATTTTCTTTGCGTCCGGCCTGCTTTTCATGATCTACCAAGCAACAGAACAAATAAACACACTTCTGTTTGGAGTACTCCCAATAGTTTGGACATCAATCGGATTCATGGCGGGACTCATCGGAATGATCTACCACGGCGTCTACTCAACGTGGGGAGTCGATTTCCTTTCGCAAACCGTTAGTTACGGAGACGACTATGGCGAAAAAGACGAAGAGCCGACAGAAGAAGAAATAGTTGAAGCGGAGGACGAGGAAGGCGCGGATTTCTTGAGGAAAGAATAAATAGCGCCCCTCATAATATCCACAGGGGCGGTCTCGCCTGTCCATATTTCAAATTGCTTCACGGCTTGATGCAGAAGCATATTTTCTCCCGACACAGTCGTGCATCCCGCCGCCTTCGCATCCCTTAATAATCTTGTTTCAAGCGGCTCATACACAACGTCCATTACAACTTTTCCCGGCTTCAAAATCTCCATTGGCACACACGACTCATCACTCTTAAATCCACACGAAGTCGCATTTATCAAGATATCGAAATTTTCATCAAGCTCATTCAAAAGCTTCACCAAAACCCCAAAATTATCCATGAACTTTGAAGCCTCCTCAAGATTCCTATTAAACACGGTCACATTCGCACTTTCCTCCATTAAACCATAATAAATCGCACTCGCCGCACCTCCGGTCCCGAGCAGATACACATTTTTCCCGCCGATTGCAGCAACTTCCTCAAGCGCGACCATGGCCCCATACGAATCCGTATTGAATCCATGCGTACCATTTACACAATTACACGCCCCAATAGCCTTAGTCGCATCGTCAATCTGCTCCAAATACCGAATAATCTCCTGCTTGTATGGCATCGTAACGGACAGACCATCAAATCCGCCCTTCTTTATGAAACCGGCAAGGTCTTGAGTTTCGAAGATCTCATATTTCGCATCTATGTTCAGCGCCTCAAACCCCGCATTATGGATCACGGGAGACATCGAATGCGCACACGGATAACCTATAACGCCATATATTTTCATGCGGGTAGTATAGCATATGTCAACGCCACAGCGGGGTGTTCTACCTGGGGATTTTTCAATTCCGGAGTTGATTTCCACCACAAAGCATGGTATAATACCACGATAAAAATAAATAAAAACAAATGTTAATTCCATTAGCATACGCAGCGGAAGCGGCAGCAAAAGAAAGTAGCGGAGTTGCGAGCATAGTTGAATACATAGTTACACAACTACCACTTTGGATTGCGGCCATACTTGTATTCGTACTCAGCGTCTTTATCGCAAAAATTATCAAAAGATCGGTGGAAAATAAGATTGCGGAAAAGGGAATTGAGGAAGAACACAAAGGAATACAAGCACTGGGAGGAAGAGTGGCAAATGCGGGGGTTTTAACACTCGGTGTTACGGCGGCTTTAAAGATTGCCGGAATAGACATTACAGCAATCATCGCAGCCGGTGCATTTGGTATCGGTTTCGCACTTCGCGACCTGATCATGAACTTCCTCGCGGGAGTTATGATCCTCGTGTCTCGCCACTTTACAATTGATGACTTTATAAAAATCAACGACACAGTCGGAAAAATCGTGGAGATTCAATCACGAGCGACTGTGATACAGGCGCTGGATGGAACAAAAGTAATTGTTCCGAATGCGGAACTATTCACAAATATTGTAACAAGCTTCACAAGTAATCCATTCAGGAGAATTGAAGTAATCGTAGGTGTGGATTACGGCACAAATCTGAAATTCGCGATCGAAAAATGCAATGAAGCTATAAAAGCTACCAAAGGTGTTTTGGCACAACCAAAACCAATGGTAATACTGGACGAATTTGCGGACAGCTCAATAAACCTCATAGTCCGGGCATGGGTTGAATCCAGAAGCGGATGGTTGGTAATCCGAAGTGACCTCATTGCTTCAATCAAAGCTGAATTTGACAAGGCAAACATCAATATTCCATGGCCTATCCGCACAATCTATTACGGAAAGGATATGAACGCTGATACCGAGAAAGCTTTGGAGTCGCAAATTGCGGAGACACAAATTCTGGCGCAAGTTCCGGCACAGCCTCAGCCGCAGGAACAGGAACAGGGAACATAGAATTGAGGCAAGACCCTCACTCACACAAATTTCGCGTTGACGGTTTTTGGTTTCGTGGAGAATTGGTTTCGCGCAAGCAATGTAAAATTTCATAGTGACGACTTTTTGGTAGTGGTTTTGGAATTTGAGTACATGCGATACGAAAAATGTGTTGACAGTTTCTTGGTGTTTTTTGTGGGTTTTTTGGAGGTTTTGCGTGGAGAGTGTAAATTTCGTATTAACAGTTTTTGGCGGTTTTTGGTGGTTTTTCAAGAGTTTTGTGCGGAGGGTGCGAAAAATGTGTTGACAGTTTTTTGGTGGTTTTTTGGAGGTTTTCGAGAGTTTCGCGCGGAAGGTGTGAATTTCGTGTTGACAGTTTTTTGGTGTTTTTCGAATTGGGGTTTGTTTTTCGTGTGAGC
>JAHKBB010000081.1 GCA_018826445.1 Patescibacteria group bacterium
ATACATTGCGCAAATATTAACAATAATAAACGATCACAAACATGAGAACTAAAAAAGGACAAGTTGTAAGTAATAAAATGGAAAAGACTATAGTAGTCGAAGTTCACACATACAAATCTCATCCTAAGTATAAGAAAAGATACAGATCCACAAAGAAATATATGGCAGATGATCCGGCAAGTAAGTACAAAGAGGGAGATGAAGTGACGATTTACGAATCCAGACCACTTAGCAAGAAAAAGAGATGGACTGTCAGCGCGGAGCCGAAGGCGTAGCGCCCTAGCGACGGGAAGCAAAGCGCTCCCGTCAAGACCAAAAAAAAAGGTGAGGACCAAATGAGAAACTAATTCACAACCTAAAATGATACAAACAGAATCAAGACTAAAAGTAGCGGATAACACAGGAGCAAAAGAAGTACAATGCATCAAAGTACTTGGCGGCAGCAAAAGAAAATATGCGGGACTTGGCGACATCATCGTAGTTGCGGTAAAGAAGGCCAGTCCAAAAGGGATTGTTAAGAAAAAGGCCGTAGAAAGAGCTGTTGTCGTAAGATGCAGAAATAACACTAGACGTAAAGATGGTTCATATATAAAATTCGATGAAAACGCAGTTGTAATCATCAACAAAGATGGACTGCCAAAAGGAACACGTGTATTTGGACCGGTGGGAAGAGAGCTCAGAGACAAAGGTTATCAAAAAATCATTTCACAAGCGCCTGACGTACTATAAACATGAAAATTAAAGAAGACGACAATGTCCTGGTCCAAGCGGGAAAGGACAAAGGAAAAAAAGGGAAAGTAATGAGAGTTCTGGTAAAACAGAACAAGATTACCGTTGAAAAAGTAAATATTCGCACTAAGCACATTAAAAAAACGCAAACCAGACCGGGAGAAATTATCAAATTTGAAGTTCCAATAGATGCTTCAAACGCAATGGTGATCTGCCCAAGCTGTGGTAAACCAACCAGAGTTGGGTACATTATTTTAGAAAATAAGAAAAAACAGAGAGTTTGCAAGCATTGCAACCAATCATTAGACAGCGCGAAGCCGAAGGCGTAGCGCCCTAGCGACGGGAAGCAAAGCGCTCCCGTCAAGAAAAACTAAGAAATAACAATGGCTGAACCAAAAGACTTAAAAACCAGATTCTACAAAGAAATCGCTCCAAAACTAAAAGAGGAGCTAGGTCTGAAGAACATCATGGCCGTACCAAAAATCGAAAAAGTACAAATAAACGTTGGTACCGGAAGTATCTTGCAAGGAGGCAAGGACAACAGTCAAATTCTCGAGAACATCGCCGCAATCACAGGCCAAAGACCGGTGACAACAAAAGCAAAGAAAGCTATTTCGAACTTCAAAATCCGTGAAGGATTGGGAGTTGGAGTAACAGTTACGTTAAGGGGAAAGAGAATGTACGATTTTATAAATAAATTGGTAAACGTGGTATTCCCAAGAGTAAGAGACTTTAGGGGAATTTCACCGAAATCGTTCGACGGACAAGGAAATTACACAGTTGGAATAAAAGAACACGTCGTATTCCTGGAAATAAATCCGGATGACATGGAAAAAATTCACGGATTACAAATAACGGTATCAACAACAGCAAAGAATGATGAAGAAGGAAGAGCGTTATTGAGCGCACTTGGATTCCCATTTAAAAAAACATGAAAAAGACCCAAGGTTGTGGATTAATTTTTGAATAATCCGCAGCCGAAGGCGAGAACAATGAAAAAATTAATCCACAACTAACCATGGCAAGAACCGCCCTAATCGTAAAAACCGAGAAGAGAAAGAAGGATAAGCTAAAAGCATTGGCTGCCGGAAAGAAGCCAAAGCATCCAACGCGTGTATACAACAGATGCAAACTGTGCGGAAGAAATAAAGGATATATGAGGAAATTTGATATGTGCAGAATATGTTTTAGGGAGCTGGCAAGCAACGGAAAGATTATGGGAGTTACAAAATCATCTTGGTAGCGCGAAGCGAAGCGGAGCGCCAACCTGAGCACCTAGCGCGAAGCGAAGCGGAGCGCCAACCTGAGCACCTAGCGCGAAGCGAAGCGGAGCGCCAACACTAATCACAACTAAGAACCTAAAAAATGAATACAGACCCAATCGCAGACTTATTAACAAGAATCAGAAACGCAACGAGCGCGGGACATGACTTTACACGAGTTCCCTACTCTAAGATTAAAGAAAATATTTTGGTTGTGCTGAAAAACAATGGATTCATCGAAAGTTATCAAAAGGCAAAAAGCGGAAAGTTTGATGAGCTTGTGATAGATCTGAAAAAAGGTAAAAAAAGTATCCACTTGAAGAGAATTAGTAAGACAGGACAAAGAATTTACATTAAAAGAAAAGAGCTTAAAAGTATAAGAAGCGGACTTGGACTAAACATTCTGTCCACACCTAAAGGGATTATGACCGGAGAAGAAGCAAGGAAACAAAATTTGGGAGGAGAACTAATCTGTGAAGTGTACTAACAAACCATTATGTCACGAATCGGCAAATTACCAATCGAGTTGAAAGCAGGAATAACCGCAGAACTACGCGGAGATAACGAGGTAGTTGTAAAAGGACCAAAAGGTGAATTGAAAACAAAGATTCACCCAAAGATTAAAGTTACGATTGCAGACGGAAAGATCCTGACAGAGAGACAATCCGATTCGAAAGAAGACAAAAGTTTACACGGTCTCTCAAGAACACTTATCGCAAACATGGCACAAGGCGTAGAAAAAGAATTCGAAAAGAAACTTGAAATACAAGGAGTTGGATACAAAGCAAATGCATCAGGACGAAAAGTTACACTAAACCTGGGATTCTCACACCCTATCGAATATACTGCTCCGGAAGGAATCACGATAGAGCAAAGCAAAGATAAGAAAAATATCTTTACAGTAATCGGAATCAACAAACAAACAGTTGGAGAGGTAGCGGCAAAAATAAGATCATACAGACCACCGGAGCCATACAAAGGAAAAGGTATACGCTACGTAGGCGAATATGTGGCAAGAAAAGCCGGTAAAACAGCTGCAAGCAGTAGCGAAGGATAATAATTAAAATTATGACAATAAATAAGAAACAATTAGGACGAGATAATAGGAAAAGGCGCGTTAGAGCTAAAATTTCCGGCACAGCGGTACGTCCAAGACTATGCGTACAGAGAACTTTGAAAGCAAACTATGCAAAACTTATCGACGACGAAACCGGGAAAACATTAGTAGCTGTATCAGATATAAAAGAGGAAAAGGGCGGAAACTTGGATTCGGCAAAGCGCGTTGGAGTAAAGCTCGCAGAAGAAGCAAAGAAAGAAAAAATCAGAACTTGTGTATTCGACAGAAGCGGATACAAATATCACGGTCGCGTCAGAGCAATCGCGGAAGGTGCGCGTGAGGGAGGATTGAAATTCTAACAACCAATTAACACAATGATGGGAAAGAAACCATTTCAAAAGAGATCAAACGTGCCAAAGGAGGTAAAAGAATATGACGAAGAAGTCATAGAAATCAGACGTGTAACACGTGTGGTTAAAGGTGGACGAAGACTAAGGTTCAGAGCAACCGTTGTAATTGGTGATAGAAAAGGAAAGATCGGAATCGGTGTTGGAAAATCCACAGAGGTTACAGGCGCGATTCAAAAAGCCATTTCACAAGCCAAGAAAACCGTCGTAAAGGTAATTTTGGACGAAGGAACAATTCCACACGAGATGAAAATCAAACACAAGAGTACAAGACTTATCCTTCTTCCGGCAGGACCGGGTACAGGTCTTATCGCTGGAGGAACCGTGAGAAAGATTTTAGATCTGGCGGGAGTTAAAAATATTTTGAGCAAGTCGGTTGGAACCTCAAACAAACTCGGAAACACATACGCCACATATGAAGCGCTTATGCAAATGCAAGAAACTCCGTTGATGCTCAAGAAAAAGGCGAAGAAAAAAGTGGACAGCGCGGAGCGAAGCGAAGCGCCAAAAGCGGCAGAAAGCGATAGCGCTTCTGCCAAGACCAGCGCGGAGCCGAAGGCGAAGCGCCCTAGCGACGGGAAGCAAAGCACTCCCGTCAAGACCAGCGCGGAGCGAAGCGAAGCGCCTAACGAAAAGAAATGAATCTACTAAACCTAAGAAGTAACGTAAAAAAGACCAAGAAAAGGGTCGGAAGAGGTAACGCCTCAGGCGCTGGAACATACTCCGGAAGAGGAATGAACGGCCAATCATCAAGATCGGGAGGAAAGAGAAGACCGGGATTTGAAGGTGGACAAACACCACTTCACATGAAAATGCCGAAACTTAGGGGTTTCAAGAATCCAAACAGAGTAACCTTCCAGGTTGTTAATGTAAGCGATCTAGAAGTTTTTGATGCCGGAGCTACTGTTGATGTTATTTCACTATACGAAAAGAAAATTATAAGAAAAAAGAATACGCCGGTAAAAGTGCTTGGCAACGGAGAACTAACAAAGAAACTAGAAGTAAAAGTAGACAAAGTTTCCCGCAGCGCAAAAGAAAAAATTGAAAAAGCCAAAGGTAAAGTTAGCGAAGCAGAAGTGGAAGTTGCAAAAAAAAAGGAAAAAGTAGAAGATAAAACAGAATAATGTTCAAATACTTACTCCAAATTTGGAATTCAAAAGATCTAAGGAAAAAGATCCTATTCACATTGGGAATTATTTTGATCTACAGAATTTGTGTGCAAATCAGCATCCCGGGAGCAAACCTCGAGGCACTTAAAGCAATTTTCAATCAAAACCAGATCCTTGGAGCATTTGCGCTACTCACGGGTGGAAGTGCAGATAATTTTTCGATCGTACTCATGGGTATTTCCCCATACATCAACGCATCGATCATCATGCAGCTTCTTACAGTGATAGTTCCAAAACTCGAAAGTCTCTCAAAGGAAGGTGAGCAAGGAAAAAGACAAATCAACAAATACACACGTTGGCTCACAATGCCACTCGCGTTTATCCAATCATACGGAATGATCGTACTTCTTTCATCACAATCACAAATTCCAATTCTCGAAAACATCCAGGATCCGCTTGTGATTCTTCCGGTCATGCTAACAATTACCACAGGTACAATATTCTTGGTGTGGCTGGGCGAATTGATCACAGAAAAAGGAATTGGAAATGGTATCTCGCTTTTGATCTTTGCGAGCATCGTATCAGCAGTCCCAACAGTTATCGGACAAAGCTTATTCCTCGCACAGCAAAACGTAGAGAAAATCATTCCATTCGTAGTAATGCTTCTTGTTACGGTTCTATTGACCGTATTCATCGTACTTGTAACCGAAGGAAACAGACGAATCCCGATCACATATGCCGGACGTGGAATGAAGGCGCGAAGCGAACAGTCAGTTTTGCCAATGAGGATAAACCAAGCGGGAATGATCCCAATTATCTTCGCCGTTTCTATCGTTTCATTCCCATCAATCGCCGGACAATTTATGGCAAACGCAACATCAAAATGGGCAAGAGCAATAGCAGACTTCCTGACAACTCAATTCCAAATATACAGCCCGCTATACCTACTTACATACTTCCTACTCATCTTTGGATTCACATACTTCTATGTTTCGATCACATTCAATCCGGAGCAGGTAGCTGACAATATCCAAAAGAGAGGCGGATACATTCCGGGAATCAGGCCGGGAAAACAAACTTCCGAATATCTTGGACACATTTCAAGCAGACTGAATTTCTTTGGAGGCACATTCCTGGCATTTGTTGCAATCGCCCCAATTCTTCTAAGTATCGCATTCCAAGGAACTCAAGGAGGCAGTGTTCCCTTACTCGTAAGCGGTGCCGGAATGATCATCGTTGTCGGAGTTGTACTGGAACTCATGCGACAAATAAACGCTCAACTTGTGATGCACGATTACAGCAAGTTCTACTAATATGATTTTTTTACAAATACAATTCCTGTTGAACATTTCATAAACTCGATTCGCCATGGACCTAATACTATTCGGCATCCAAGGTTCCGGAAAAGGAACGCAAGGAATATTCATTGCAGAAAAATATGGCTTTGAAGTATTCGAAACCGGAGCGGAACTCCGAAAACTCTCACGAGAAGACTCTGAACTTG
Source organism: Patescibacteria group bacterium (assembly GCA_018826445.1). Lineage (GTDB taxonomy): Bacteria > Patescibacteriota > Gracilibacteria > UBA1369 > JAHKBB01 > JAHKBB01. Next base: position 6,069 of record JAHKBB010000081.1, read on the forward strand.
GAAGAAAAGTAAAAGAAATAATTGAAGCGGGAAATCTAGTTCCAAATGACGTCGTAATGGAAATTGTAGAAAACTTCACCAACAAAATAGAACCCGGGAAAAACGTACTTTTCGACGGAATTCCAAGAAAAATAGAACAGAAAGAATCGTTAGATGCACTGCTAAACCGCCTGGAACGCCCATTTGCGGGAATATTAATCCAAATCTCAGAAGAAGAAGCTCTCCGAAGACTCACAACAAGAAGGCTTTGCAAAACATGCAAAACCGTGTACCCGGCCTCATATGGAAGTGACACTTGCGAATGCGGAGGAAAACTGATCACGAGAACAGACGACAATCCGGAAAGCATCAAGACCAGACTTCGGGCATATGCATCAGAAACAGTTCCGGTAATCGAAAAATACAAAGAAGAAGGAAAAATGATTGAAGTAAACGGAGAACAGCCAATCGAGAAAGTCACTGAAGAAGTATTCACATTCCTAGATGAGAGACTATGAGTATCATCCTTAAAACAGAGGAAGAAATAGCCATCATGAAAGAAGGCGGCAAGATTTTGCATGATATTTTGCACTCATTGAAAGAAAAGATCACTCCGGGAATAAAAACATACGAATTGGAAGAATATGCTCAAAAATTATTCAAAAAATATGGAGTTGAAGCGGCTTTCAAAGGATATCAAGGATATCCGGCCGCAATATGCACCTCGGTAAATGAAGAAGTTGTACACTCCGTTCCGGGAAACAGGATTCTCCGGGAAGGAGACATTATCAGTATAGATGCGGGAGTTCGAAGCAAAGGCTTAATAACGGATTCGGCAATCACCGTAAAAGTGGGAAATGTTGCTCCCCGGATTAGCAAATTCATAGAAACCTGCGAAAAAGCACTTCAAAAAGCAATAGATACAGTCCGCCCAGGCATACATGTGGTTGAAATAGGCACAGTAATCCAAGAAATCGTGGAAGGCGCAGGATATTCCATAGTAAAAGACCTGATTGGGCATGGAGTGGGCAAAACTCTTCACGAGGATCCGGAAGTACCCAACTTCAAAACCCCATATAAAGGCCCGATCCTGGAAGTGGGTACGACTTTTGCAATCGAACCTATTATGGCGATGGGTGAAGGTGAAATAGAAACCCTGGATGACAAGTGGACAATAGTGACCAGAGACAGATCTGTAGCAGTTCAAGTGGAACATACTGTTGCAATAACGCCGAATGGATGTGAAGTTCTGACTAAATAATATATTCACACCATATTTCCGAACTCTCTGCAACACAAAATTAAGCGAAATACCTCCTTTTCCTGTAAATATGGAGAAAATGCCTTGCCGAGGCTAGGCATTTTGGGTAGAATCCTACCGCTTTTTGTAAGTAATTTTTACTACATATGGCCAAGGAAGTAATAGAAGTTCTCGGAGAGGTATTGGAAACCCTTCCTAACACAACATTCAGAGTAAAACTGCTAGATGAAGCATATCAAGATCACGAGATTCTAGCCCATATCTCAGGAAAGATGAGAATAAATCACATCAGAATATTACCCGGAGATAAGGTTACTGTTGAATTGTCCCCATACGATCTAACAAAAGGCAGAATAATTTACAGACATAAAGAATGAAAGTCAGAGCGTCAGTAAAGAAAATTTGTGACAAGTGTAAGGTAATCCGCAGAAAAAGCGTGATTCGTGTGATCTGTAAAATTAAAAAACATAAGCAAAGACAAGGTTAACCGCCAAAGCCAGAGGCGAGGACAATGAAAAAATTAATTCACAACTTAAGATGGCAAGAATAGCGGGTATCAACTTACCAAAAGATAAGAGACTGGAAGCGGCATTGACTGCTATATACGGTATTGGCCGCAACACAAGTGAGAAGATTACCCGGTCTCTTGGATTAAATAAGGACACAAAGATCAAAGATCTGACAGAGACAGAGGTTGGGAAATTACGCGAGTACATCGAGAAAATGCCGGTGGAAGGAGACCTTCGCAGAAAAGTTCAAATGGATATTAAAAGACTTCAGGAGATCGGTTCATACAGAGGATTTAGACACAGGAGGGGTCTTCCAACACGCGGGCAGAGAACAAGATACAACTCCAGAACTAGAAAAGGTAAGAAAAAAACAATTGCGAATAAGAAAGCCGCACCTAAAAAATAATCAGCAGCACGGAGCCGAAAGGCGTAGTGCCCTATCAAGAAAAAATAATCAGCAGCACGGAGCCAAAAGGCGTAGTGCCCTATCAAGAAAAAATAATCAGCAGCACGGAGCCGAAAGGCGTAGTGCCCTATCAAGAAAAAATAATCAGCAAATAAATGGCTGACAAAGAAGCTAAAAAAGAAGAAAAGATTGAGGAAAAAGTCGAAGAAGAAGCCAAGCCTAAGAAGGTTAAAAAGAGCAAAAGCAAAAGAAGAAGCGTTATCGAAGGAAACGCGTACGTCAAATCAACTTACAACAACACATTGGTTACCATCACAGAACTAAATGGCGAAGTTATAGCTTGGGCCTCCGCTGGATCATGCGGATTCAGAGGAACCAGAAAGGCAACTCCATATGCAGCTCAAGTTACGGCGGAAACAGCTGTAGGAAAGGCGAAAGCGTATGGAATGGAAAGAGCGCACATATTTGTACAAGGAGTTGGGTCGGGAAGAGAACAGGCGGTAAGAGGACTTCACTCGGCGGGGCTCAATATCGAATCATTAACAGACATCACTCCTGTCCCACACAACGGATGCAGGAAGAAAAAGAAACGTAGAGTATAAAAAAGACACCCTCGAGTTACCGAAGGCGAGGACAATGAAAAAATTAATCCACAACAAGTAATGGCTAGAAATACCGGACCGGTTTGCAGACTATGCAGAAGAGAGGGTGAAAAACTCTTTCTTAAGGGTGCACGATGTGAAGGACAAAAATGCGCACTGGTAAGAAAAAATTACATTCCCGGAGCACACGGAGGAAAAAGATCTTTCAAAAAACTTTCTGAATACGCAAAACAGTTAAGAGAGAAACAGAAAGCTAAAAGAATCTTTGGCATCGCTGAAAAACAATTCCATATTTACTATGAAAGAGCCGAAAAAATGGACGATATTACAGGCGATGCACTTCTGAAATTACTTGAAGAAAGATTGGACAACGTCCTGTACAGAGCAGGATTTGCAGAATCAAGAGCAATGGCAAGACAGCTTGCCAGTCACGGACTTGTTAAACTAAACGGAAGAAAAGTTACAGTACCTTCAATCACATTAAAGGTTGGTGATAAATTTGAAGTTGTCGAGAAATCAAAATCCGCAAAAATGTTTGAGCCGCTAAAGAAGAAAAAGGACACATCGCCAAAATGGCTTGAAGTAGATCTCCCAAATCTGAAAGCGGAAGTCACAAAACTGCCGGGCAAGGACGATATTGACTCAAGCATTGAAAGCCAACTTATCGTTGAATTCTATTCGAAATAAAAATATTAACTAAACACCTAACCATTTAAAAACATGCATCAAATTCAAGAAGAAATAGGTGTCCCAAGAATCAAAACTGAGAAGATATCAGACAGTCACTACGTATTTACAATGAGTCCGCTGCCGACAGGATATGGATTAACCTTGGGAAACGCTCTCAGAAGAGTTCTGCTATCATCTCTTCCGGGAGCATGCATAACAGGTGTTAAGATAGGCGGTGTTAGCCACGAATATTCCACGGTAAAAGGGGTGAAAGACAGTGTCCTGGACATTACCCTGAACCTCAAAGAGATCAGTCTAAAGAAAGACACTAAAGAACCTTCAAAGCTAACATTATCGGTTGCGAAACCGGGAAAAATTTATGCAAAGGACATCAAATGTCCAACGGGAACAGAAATTTTGACTAGGGACGCATACATCACAACACTTGAGAAAGGAGCAAAGTTTGAAATGGAAATGGTTGCAGAAAAAGGAGTCGGATTTATCCCTGCAAACCACAAACCGGTAGACGAAGCGGACCCAAGTCTAATTTCAATCAACGCTGTGTTCTCGCCGGTTAAGAAAGTTAGATACGAAGTAGAGGCAACTCGTGTCGGAGAAATGACAAATCTGGATAAATTGACGCTTGAAATCATGACGGACGGTTCGATTTCTCCAGAAGACACATTGAAATTTGCTTCAAACGTACTTCAATCATACTTCGGACTATTCAACGAAGAAAAAGTAATGGTTGAAAGCGACTTCATGAGTGACTTCGATTCAATTGTTGAGAAAGAACAAGAAGAAGAATCAAAGAAACCAACACAAGAAGCTTACACTCCAATAGAAATCCTTGGATTCTCTCCAAGGACACTAAACGCATTGATCAATGGAGGAATCGGATCTATCGAGCAACTATCAAAATGCACTGAAAGTAAGCTTGTAAACTTGCGCGGATTTGGTAAAAAAGCACTCACGGAAGTTGCAAACGCACTGGAATCTAAAGGACTAACCCTATCTGAAGAATAGCGCAAAGAGGACAACGTCCTAATTTGCGCCTAAATTACTAAAAACTATGAGACACCAAAAGAGAGTTATAAAAATAGGATCGGACAAAGATCACAGAACTTCACTTCTAAGAACACTTGCCATGCAAGTTATAATCCATGAAAAGGTAAAGACTACAAGTAAAAGGGTAAAGGCGGTTCAGCCGTTTGTTGAGAAGTTGATCACAATCGCAAAGACAAAAGATAAAATGAATGCGATTCGTCGGATTGAAAAACTGGTTCAACATAAAGACTGCTCAAAAAAGTTAATTGACGACCTAGCTATAAGATATAAAGATAGAACATCCGGATACACAAAGACATACAACATGGGTTCCAGAGCCGGAGACAACGCACCGATGGTACAAATTGAATTAATTAACAGCGCAAAGGGGACAACGTCCTAATTTGCGCCAAAAATACTAATAAGATGAAAACATTTTCACCGAAAAAATCAGAACTTGAAAAGAAATGGTATCTAGTGGATATGAAAGATCAAACACTAGGACACGCGGCGACACGTATTGCAAACATACTTAGAGGGAAAGATAAGCCGCTTTTTGCTCCACACCTGGACTGTGGTGACTATGTAGTAGTTGTAAATGCAAAACACATCAAGCTTTCAGGACGGAAACTTGATCAAAAGATGTATTACAGACATAGTGGATACCCGGGAGCATTAAAATCTCGATCAGCTGCAGACGTTTTGGAAGGAAAGAATCCTGAAAAAGTCGTACGAAATGCGGTATCCGGAATGCTTCCGAAAAATAAACTAAGAAAAAACCTACTTTTAAATTTAAAAGTGTTCCCGGAGGGTGAGCACACACACGAAGCCCAAAAACCAGAGAAAATTAAACTATAATTAAATGACAGGAACAACAGCAAAAAGCAGCATTTACTTCTACGCTAACGGAAAAAGAAAAACATCCGTAGCTAGAGTTCGCATATACACAAAAGGCAAAGGTGATATCACAATCAATGAAAAACCTATAGAGCAATACTGCAAAGTATTCACTCAAAAAGGTACAATCCTCTCCCCTCTTAAACTTACAGGACACTTGAAAGACTTCGATATTACAGTAAAAGTCACTGGTGGTGGACAAATGAGCCAATCTGAAGCCGTCCGCCATGGAATCGCAAAAGCCCTTATCGAATATAATTTAGAATTGAGACCAACTCTAAAACGCGCGGGCATGCTTACACGTGATTCACGCATCAAAGAAAGAAAGAAATTCGGCCTTAAACGTGCTAGACGCGCACCACAATGGTGTAAGCGTTAGGTTGTCAAAAACCTGACGGGCATACCCACGCTCTCTCTTCCCATATCCCCGAACGTTATCTATAATAGAGTGGATATGCGATTTGATATACTTACAATTTTTCCGGAGATTTTCGACTCATACTTTAAGGAAAGTATTATTAAACGTGCTATTAAGGAGAAATTCATCGAAATCCACGTACACGACATAAGAAAATACACTAAAGACAAGCACGGAAAGACGGACGACATACCGTACGGAGGCGGCCCGGGCATGGTGATGACCCCCCAGCCGCTCTACGACGCAATAAAAGCCGTGAAAAAGAAAAATAAAGGCCCCACAGTGTATCTGACGCCGCAAGGCGAGACGTTTTCGCAGATAAAAGCTGAAAAGTTTGCAAAACTTAAAGAAATGATCCTTTTGTGCGGACGATATGAGGGAATTGACCAAAGAATTCGAGAACTTTTTATCGATATGGAGCTTTCTATTGGGAAATTTGTACTAACAGGAGGAGAATTACCTGCAATGGTGGTGGTAGATGCGGTTTCGAGACTCATCAACGGAGTTTTGGGAGACAATGAGTCCTCCAAAGAAGAATCATTTTCAAAAAAACTAAAGAGAAAAAAAGAATACCCGCATTACACAAGGCCGGTAAAATTCAAAGGGCTTACGGTACCGGAAGTTTTGAGGTCCGGAAACCACGCAGAGATAGAAAAATGGCGAAAAAAACATTTAAAATAGAAAAATGGATCTAACAGGATTAACAGAACACGAAGCCGGATTAAGGCTAAAAAAATACGGTGAAAACAAATTGGAAATAAAAAGACACAGATCACTGATTTTGCAGTTCTTCGACGAGTTTAAAGACATAATGGTCATAATCCTTATAGCCGCATCTGTCTTCTCGTTACTCGCGGGAGAATGGCAAGACGGAAGCGTGATTATGTTCATCGTAATTCTAAACGCGGTAATCGGGTTCGTCCAAAAATTCCGGGCGGAAAGAGCGGTGGAAGCATTAAAAAAGATGGTCGCTCCACACGCAAAAGTAATAAGAGATGGGAAAGTCAAAGACATTGAAGCAAGATTCCTGGTTCCGGGTGACCTAATCGTACTCGCAGAGGGAGACAGCATTGGCGCAGACGCGTATGTGGTGGAGGAAAACGAACTGGAAACAGATGAATCCACATTGACAGGCGAATCTATGCCGGTTGTAAAGGATCCGGAGCACAAATTGTACATGGGAACCAATGTTGTACACGGAACAGGCAAAGCAATCATAGAAGAAACAGGAATGAACACACGATTTGGAAAGATCGCACACTTAACGACAACAACAAAGAAGGATGAAAGCCCGCTTCAAAAGGAATTGAACAAAATAGGAATTTTTGTGGGAAAGACAACGCTGGTAATCTCCGGAGTGTTATTACTCGTTGGTGTATTTTTCCAAGGACAACCATTTGTACACGCCCTGCTTTTTGCGGCGGCGGTAGCGGTAGCGGCGGTGCCGGAAGGATTACCGGCAACAATAACAATAGCCCTCGCGCTTGGAGTCCAAAGACTGGCGGAAAAGAAAGCTATAGTAAAACAGCTTTCGTCCGTAGAGACACTTGGAGCAACAACTGTGATTTGTTCGGACAAAACCGGAACTTTGACGCAAAACAGAATGACAGTGGAAGAAATATATAGTCCGGATTTTGTAATAGATATGAACAAAAAGACTAATTTCAATAAAAGAAGTCTATTGCTCATAGCGAAAATCGGAATGCTCTGCAACGATTCCAAGGTTCAAAAACAAAGAAAGAAATGGAAAGTTCTGGGAGATCCGACAGAAGGGGCGCTAAAGATTGCAATTGAAAAACTTGGATTCAAAGAAGAGGCGCTGGAGAAAACCGACAAAAGGATCTACGAAATCCCATTTGACTCTATCCGCAAAAAAATGTCTGTAGTAGTAAAGGAAGGCAATAAATATATTTCATTAGTAAAAGGCGCGCCAGATAGCGTAATAGAAGAATGTAAATACATCCTCGTCAATGGGAAAAAGAAAAAGCTGGATGCAAAAACCAAGAAAGAATTAATCGCAAAAAACGAAGAAATGGCTAAAAGAGCCCTTAGGGTCTTGGCTTTTGCGTACAAAGATATAGAAAAACAAAAGAAAAAGTATTCAAAAGATGAACTGGAAGAGAATCTCACCTTTATCGGACTCGCTGGAATGATTGATCCACCACGCCCGGAAGTCAAACACGCTATCGAAATGGCCAAAAAAGCCGGAATTCGCACATATATAGTAACAGGAGATCACGGACTGACAGCTCACGCCATAGCTAAAGAAATCGGCCTTGCGGACAATAAAACGAGAATAATTACGGGTGATGAGTTTGAAAAAATATCTAAGCGCGACCTCAAGAAACTCCTCAAAGACAAAGGAAGAAGCATCATTTTCGCCCGGAGCAAGCCGGAGCACAAACTTCGCATAGTAGAGTGCTTGAAAGAACTCGGAGAGATTGTTGCAGTCACCGGAGACGGCGTAAACGATGCTCCGGCCCTCAAGAGGTCCGACATAGGCATAGCAATGGGCATAACAGGCACAGACGTGAGCAGGGAGGCCGCTAACATGGTGCTGGCGGATGACAGCTACTCCACAATAGTCACAGCAATAGAGGAAGGACGCAAAATATACAGCAACCTAAAGAAATTCGTATTCTACATATTCTCATGCAATGTCGGTGAGCTCCTGACGGTCTTCACTGGCATAATACTCGGCCTCCCCGCACCCCTAACGGCTGTCTTGATCCTTGCGGTGGACCTTGGCACCGACGTGCTGCCTGCAATCGCGCTAGGCATAGATCCGGTAGAAGCCGGCATAATGGATAAACCTCCGCGCAATCAAAAGCAAAAGATCATGGAAGGCGCATTTGTAAAAAGATTTCTCTTCCTCGGACTCACAATCGGTATAGTAGTAATAGGAACATTCATATGGACACTCACGTCCAATGGATGGCAGTGGGGCCAAAGCCTAAGTTCAGACTCACTTGTATACGTAAAGGCGTCTACAATGGCATTTGTGATCCTCGTAATCATCCAAATGATTAATGCGTTTAACGCGCGCAGTGAAACAAGATCAGTATTCAAGCCTGGAATGAAAAGAAACTATAAACTCGTAGGAGCAATAATAATCTCGATAATCCTCACGGTAGCATTTGTGGAAGTTCCATTCCTTCAGGAATTCCTCCGCACAACATCACTTTCACTCAAAGAATGGGGAGTAATAGTTGTAGCATCGCTATTCGTATTAGTAGCTGAAGAAACAAGAAAACTTTTTGTAAGAAGAAGCTATGCCTGAAAAATATTTGCGCGTGAAAGTCATTCCAAAAAGTCAGAAAAACGAAATCGTCGAAAAACTCGAAGACGGCACACTGAAAATCCGTATAAAAGCAGTGCCGGAACGAGGGAAAGCAAACGCAGAATTAATAAAATTCCTTTCAAAAGAATTGAGGATTCCGAAAACCAACATCGCGATAATAAGCGGGGCGGCCGACCAGCTAAAACTCATCCGAATTTATGGATCTAACAAATAGAAGCACACTCACGGAGGTTCTGAAAAAGCACAATCTTTGGGCAAAGAAAAGATTCGGCCAGAACTTTTTGACAAATCGCGGAATACTGGAAAAAATAATTAAAACAGGAGAAATAAAAAAGACTGATCACGTGATAGAAGTCGGCCCGGGCCTTGGGACACTAACTCTCGAACTCGAAAAATACGCGAAACGCGTCACGGCAATCGAAGCAGACAAATATTTAATCCCAATCCTCAAAGAACATCTCAAAAAAGCGAAGATCGTCCATATGGACGCGTTGAAATTCACACCTCCAGCCACAAAATACAAAGTAATCGCGAACATTCCATACAACATCACTTCCCCTCTGCTAACCCATTTCCTCACGGCCAAAAAAAGGCCGGAAAAAATCGTATTCCTTGTACAAAAAGAAGTCGCGGAAAAAATCTGCGCAAAGGAAGGCAATCTAAATGTACTCGCAATAAACGTACAAATCTTCGGCAAACCACGCATAGTCGCGAAAGTCTCACCCGGCTCATTCCACCCGGCCCCAAAAGTAGACTCCGCAATACTCGAAATCAAAGTTTTCGAAAAACCGCTGGTAGAAGACTTTGAAAATTTCATAAAAATCGTCAAGGCCGGATTCTCACAAAAAAGAAAGAAGCTGATAAACTCGCTTTCGAGCTCGCTCAAAATTCCAACGAAAGAACTGGAAGGAATCCTGGGCAAGTATAAAGATAAAAGGGCTCAGGCCTTGTCTATCACAGATTGGACAACTCTTCTTAAACCCCTCAGGACTTTTGACACTTGATCTCTCGTACTTATTCTGGACAATTCGATTCCCTGCTCGGTAGTGGCCTTGCTTTCCCGAAGCAAATCCTGTGTAAGCTGCGCAAGCCGCTCCAGCAAACTCCACCGCTCTTTCTCCCCAACAATCCCCCTATTATCAGCGACGTGATCGACAAACCTGGCAATGGCTTTTAGAAGCGCCCTGTATCCAATCGGACCGGTCAAATTCAAGCCATATGTCGCGAGGCCCTCGCGAGAATCTCTTTCCCATTCGGTTTTCGGAGTAGCTCTAAAATGATCTTCAGGATCAACATTAACAACTTTCACATATGTCTCACCCCGCTCATTCTCAAATATAGTAATCTGAAGGTTTTCCGTCTGCACAGCCCATTCTCCAAAACCAAAAGCATATTTAACCACATTCTCGGACCTCATATCCAAAACATATCCCGTATCCTGATAAAATCTGTAAAGCTGAAAGAAATACACAACTAATTTCTCGGCAATTTCAGGATACTTATCCAAAAGACCTTTCCGCTCATTGACAAGCTTAGCAATAGACATCGGGCCCTCCCTGGCCTTCCAACCATCACCATTATAATCCAACCTATCCTGAGTTTTTACCTGAGTCTTTTCCAAACGCTGATAAGGCTTGCATATACCCCGTCTTGTATAATCAAGATATCCGAACAACGCGAAAGTAACGGCTTTCTGCAATTCCCCCCTCTGCCTCTCGGTCAAACACTCAAAAAACTTAGACAAATCTTCATCTTTATCAAAATCCTCACGTCGGTCACTTCCGGGCTTCAAAAAATACAAATACGCCGCTTTTACCACAAACTTCACCATCGCCATACTGAACACAGACGTTTCCTGCTCCACTTCATAATCAGGAACTCTATGCCAATGCTCCATAATCTTATGCGAAAATTCACGCATCACACTTTCATCACGAAAGATGTACCTTAAACCATCGGGCAGATATTTCAACAAATTGACCCGAAAAACGTCGGCCGCAAGTCCATTCCCCTTGATTGTCGTCCCCCACTCTTCTCCGGAAACCCTGGGATCATACCCGAAAGTGGTTTGTTCCGGAATCATAAACGACTCGTCTTTATGATCTTCACATAATTCCTTGATAATACCTAGAGCCTGCTCATAATTACGAGTCGTGTGTTTCCCATAGCCGAAAATTTTTCGAACAGAATCATGAAAGCCAATAGTCATCAGAGCCTCAAAAAACGGCTCTAAATCCCCTCCGGACACATTCTCGTCGAAGGAGCGCATTCTTTCATTCCATTCACAATAATCGGAATAATCAAAACTCCCACCCATTTCCCCATCCTCGCTTCTGTCGTTGTAAATAGTTTCAATATTTTGACCTTCCCTGGCTCCGTCATCTCTAACAAAATGTGCGGATGTTTCGGCGGGAGAGTACCTCCGAGGACTCGCTATCAATCTCCTTATTTCATCAATGACGGTTGGCCCCGTTATAGGCGTCTTCTTTTCATTTCCGGTCCAAGCGTTGGCTCTTGCAACTTCGCGCGCATTTTTAGCAACCCTCTTCTCCGTATTTTTAACCGGAAATCCTAAGGGGGCAAACCCTTCCTCCATATGATCTCGAGGAAAAGTGTTAGGCTCACTTCCAAACCTCACAACATAGTCGCGAGTATTCCCTACCTTAAATACATATCTTTCTGAAATCCATTGAGCCCAACACGTAAATATTATATCTACATTACTCGAAGGCACCATCCCATATCTCTCCTGAAATAAATCCACCAATAAATAATAGAGCTGGTCAGGCATAAAGTCATAAACCTCCATATTCGCCCCCTTGGATTCCAAAATATTGACTTCGTCATTTTTGTCCTTGGCCGCAATGGGTTTCAAAGCTTTTTCCAAAAGCAGCCTCTTTATCCAAAGATCTGAATTTCTGGGAGGATTAATCAAGTATTCATCCCTTTCAACTCTTTTCTTTTCACAAGCTTGCGCCCACTCGGCAAAGAACGGACTCACATCGCAAACTTCTCGTATATCGATACGCTCGGACATACAAAAAAATTACAGGAGTGCATGGTACTCCCTTTAGAGAACACCCGCAAGGTCTTCTTTCATCATTAAAACAGCCTTTCGTGCCGCTTCCGCATATGTCTTTTCGTCAAAACCATCCATTTTTTCGTATGCAAATGTAATTCCGCGACTGCTGTTTACAATCGCACCAACCCCGTCTTTAAAACAAGGCTTAACGTCTTCCGCTCCACCGCCCTGCGCACCATATCCGGGAACCAAAAAGATTGTATTCGGCATAATCTCCCGCAACTTTGCGGCCTGTCGTGGAAAAGTTGCACCAACAACAGCTCCGACAAAAGAATATCCACTCTCCCCAATATCATCCGCCCCCCAACTATCCACATAACTTCCCATAATTTCATAATTTGTGCGTCCATCACTCATTTGCACATCCTGAAGATCCGCAGAAGACGGATTTGAAGTTTTCACAAGAATAAACATACCTTTTCCGTTCGCACGCGCTTTCTCAACAAACGGTTCTATCCCATCCCATCCAAGATATGCATTCAATGTCAGACTATCCGCCTCAAATGGAGCACCTTTTTCAAGATACGCCTGCGCGTAACCAGCCGCCGTAGAACCAATATCGTTCCTTTTTACATCAGCAATGGTGATAAGTCCTTTGGAAGAAGCATATTTCAGAGTTTCCGAATACGCTTTCATCCCGTCCGCTCCATAGATTTCATAAAATGCCACTTGAGGTTTCACAACCGGCACAAGATCATGCACCGCATCGATAATTCCTTTGTTGAACGCCAACAAGGCATCTGCCGGATTCGGGTTTTTATCTTTTATTTGAGAAGGAATCTGATCCAAACGCGGATCAAGCCCGACACAAATAGGAGTTCCCTTATCCTTAACAGCCTGCGTAAAACGGTCTGCAAAATGATTAGACATGGCAACTGGATTAATTTTCGCAGGTAGTATAGCAAAAAATCGCTAATCTCTGTAACAAATTGGCGCCGACAATACAAATGCCGTTCTACAACCCCATTTTCTCAGCCCAGGATAGTGGATCTTTCCTGTATTCCTGGATCTTTTCGTATGCTTCTTGGTTAATTTTTCCGCTTTCCAAAGCAACTTCCAAAAGTGTTCCGAAATCGGACATTGCGTGAGTAGTTGCGTTGATTTCCGCAAATCCATTTTTAGCCCTGTCGAACCCGTAAGTAAAGATTGCGAGAACATCCGTGCAGTCACACTGACCCTCATTGCGAATAGCATTTACAGAAGAAATTGAACTGCCGCCAGTCGTTATCAGATCTTCAACAACCACAACCTTCTTTCCGGCAGGAAGATACCCCTCAATCTGCTTAGCCGCACCATGCTCTTTCTTTTGCGGACGAATGTAGACCATTGGAAGATTTAGCTTGTCCGCTACAAAAGCGGCCCAAGGAATCGCGGCGGTCGCGGTTCCCGCAATATAGTCCGGATTCAGACCCTTTTCCTCAATGATACTGCAAAAAGTATCAGTGATAAATTTACGTTCCTCAACATACGAAATAAGAACACGATTATCGCAATAAATAGGCCCCTTCATCCCGGAAGTGTAAGTAAAAGGCGGATCAAAGTTAAGCTTCACAGCTTCCTTGTCCAAAAGGATCTCAGCAATTTTTTTAGCGACCATTATTACGGTGTTAACTTCAGCACCATCCTAGTAAAAAACCTGTAAAGAATAAAGGGGAAATGAAATTGGTTATGAAAATTTCGTGTTGACGGCTTTTTGG
>JAHKBB010000082.1 GCA_018826445.1 Patescibacteria group bacterium
GACTTACAATACCATTATTGCCAGTGGTCTTGTTGGAATTTTTAAGAAAATATATGCGGAAAGTTGGGGTCCTCGTCTTGAGCATATTTTGCGCAATACGATTCTTTCGCTTCTGGAGTATCCGAATACTACGATGCTTGGGATTACGCGTATTCTGCAGGATGACAAATTTAGGGCGCAGGTTGTGAAGAAGATGGAAGACCCTATTGTGAAGTCATTTTGGGTTAATGAATTTGATAAAATGCAGCCTAAATTCCGGACAGAAGCTATTTCGCCTATTTTGAATAAGGTTGGACAATTTCTTTCCAGTCCGATCATACGAAATATAGTTGGTCAGCCAAAGAGTGCTGTGGATTTCCGCTTTCTTATGGACAATAACCGCATAGTGATCGTAAATCTTTCCAAGGGTAAGATAGGGGAGGATAACTCCGCTCTCCTTGGTGCGATGGTTATTACAAAGTTCCAGCTTGAGGCTATGAGTCGTTCTGATACTCCGGAAAAAGACAGAAAAGATTTTTATCTGTATGTGGATGAGTTTCAAAATTTTGCTACAGAATCGTTTGCGACAATTTTATCTGAGGCTAGAAAATACAAACTTAATCTGACTATGGCAAATCAATATATTGCTCAGATGCCGGACGAAGTTCGTGATGCTGTGTTTGGAAATGTCGGTACCATACTTAGTTTCCAAGTTGGTTATGATGATGCTGAATATATTTCCCAACAATTTGGTGAGGAAGTTCTGCCACCGGACTTAGTGTCATTAAGTAAATTCACGGCCTATACAAGGCTTCTCATAGACAACATGCCTTCCAAGACTTTCTCACTCTCAACACTTCCTCCGGTCGAAGTAAAAGAAGATGAAGGCCGCCGTGAAAAGATTATAAAGGTCTCCCGCGAAAAATTCACAAAGAAACGTGAAATGGTTGAAGACAAAATTAAAAGATGGAGTGAGGGGTCGAAGAAGATAGAAGTCGCTAAGAACTGGGACAAGAAGAAAAGATAGATTTTATTTTAGGAGGGGTTCTATTCCCGGAAGCATTGTTCCTGCTAGAAATTCGAGTGAGGCTCCGCCTCCCGTAGAGATGTGAGTAAAGTCCTCTCGCTTGTATCCGCAGCGTTTTATGCAATCTACCGAGTCGCCGCCACCCACTATTGCGGTGCCATAAGTTTCCGCCATTGCTTTTGCAATAGTTTCTGAGCCTTTTTTGAATGGAGGATGTTCGTAAAGCCCCATAGGCCCGTTCCAGAATATTGTTTGGGAGTTTTTTATAATTTGTGCGTATTTTTCTGCGGTGCGCGGTCCGATGTCGAATATCTTTGCATCACCTTCTATATCTGTTACCGGGACGTTTAAGGTTTTGGCGTCATCCGACATTTCGTCCGCCACTATTACATCTTCCGGAAGATGAAGCTGATCGTGATTCTTTTCACAATCCAGCATGATTTCTCGCGCTATGTCTACTTTATCTTTTTCAAACAGCGATTCTCCCACGTAGTGACCTTGTGCATACAGAAATGTGTTTGCGATTCCGCCTCCAAGTAATATGTGATCCGCTTTTGCAATGAAGTTTTTGATAATTCCTATCTTTGACCAGATCTTTGCACCGCCTAGTACGAGGGTTATTGGTCTTCGTGGTTGTTCGAGTAGGGGAGATAGTGCGTGAATTTCTTTTGATACCAGTATTCCCGCGTATGCCGGGATGTATTCCGCGACTCCATGCGTGGAGGCATGTGCTCTGTGCGTTGTGCCAAACGCATCCATCACGAAGTAATCTGCATATGACGCTAGTGTCTTGGAGAATTTTATGTCGTTTGCTTCTTCTTCGGGGTAGAAACGTATGTTCTCCAGCATTATGATTTCTCCCGGCTTCATTTTCTCAATTTCCTTTTCAACTTTTTTACCTATTGCTTCATCCAATTTCTTTATTTTGTGACCCAAAAGTTTTTCCATTTCTTTTGCAATTTCCGTAAGTCTGAGTTCTTCGACCACGTTTCCGTTTGGGCGTCCCGCATGGGCAACAATTATGACGCTTGCACCTCCTTTCAGAAGGAATTTAACGGTTGGGAGTGCCTGTTCTATTCTGGTTGTATCCTGAACTTTCCCGTCTTTCAGCGGGACATTCAATTCAAGCCTTAATAAAATTCTTTTGTCTTTGAAGTCTAATTTGTCGATTTGTCTAATGGCCATCGGACTTGATTCTATATTTTTAATGTGCCCATTTCAATAGCACTTTCCGCAAATTCTTTCCCTTTTATTTTTGCCCTTTTAAGTGCTTGTTCCTCTGTGTAACAGGTTAATACCCCGTTTATTATTGGAGTTCTTGTTTTTAATGAAACTTTCATAATTCCTCGTGCGGACTCGTTGCAAACAATGTCAAAATGGGCTGTGTCTCCCTTTATTATTACGCCCAGTGCGATTATAACGTCATATTTTTTTGCAATTAGAAGTGCTGTTAACGGAATTTCCAGTGCTCCGGGAACTCGATACACTTTTGGTTCGTTTGGAAGGTTCTCTAAAACCTTCTCTAGGAGTGTGTTTCCAATGTGGTCATTGAATCTCGACAGAATTACTGCGATTTTTAGTTTGCTTCCGTCTAAGTTTCCTGAGCTTTTGCGCTCTTTAAGAAATTCGTATGTTGCTTGCTGATCTTTGTGTGAAAGCATGTTTTCAATGTATCTTGCTAAAATATCGACCTCTATGTTTACTCTATCACCTTTTTTGAGATCTCCCAGGTTCGTGTTTTCCAGGGTGTGTGGAATAAGTTGAACCTCCAGAGAATCCTCTTTCAGACCTGTTATCGTGAGATTCACGCCATTTAATGTGACAGGGCCTTTCCATGCCATATATTTGCCAAAGCACTTCGGGAAAATCACTTCAATTTTTCCATCTTTGTTCTCCGTGACTTCTCCTATTGTGTCGATGTGTCCCAGTACAAAGTGCCCGTCCAGTGAATCATCGAGTTTTGCCGCTGGCTCCAGATTAACTTTGCTTCCTTGCTTTAGGGTTCCAAGTGTTGTCAGTTTCGCTGTTTCATCCATCATTTCCACCTCGAAGGAGTCATTTTCAAGCGAAATTATCGTCATGCACGCTCCGTCTATGGCAATTGAGTCTCCAATTCTTTTATTTTTCAAAATTTCTTTTGCCTGAATTTTCAGGGTTTTGCCCATGTTTTGCACAGTTCCGATCTTCCTAACTATTCCTGTAAACATAAGATTTTCTTACTTCGTGGTCATATTATTGCCCTTGAGAAGCCTAAATTCAATCGGAAATTCTTTAATTTAATTTTAGAGAATTTTAATGTCGGTCTGATATTAATGAATTTGCGATATCCTTAACTTTAAAATATGAGAAGTATCAACAATGTTTTCCTTATGGGAAACCTCGCTGCTGACATTGACCTTCGACACACCAAGGGTGGCACAGCGGTAGCTACTTTCCCTCTGGCGACCAACAGAGATTGGGTCGATTCAGAGGGAGAAAAAAAATCCCAAACCGATTATCACAGGATTGTCCTATGGCAAAAGCTTGCCGAGGCCTGTGCAAAGCATATCGGAAAGGGAAGTCTCGTACATGTTGCTGGCAGGCTGACAAACAGGTCTTACGAGACTGAAGGTGGGGAAAAGAAGTATGCTACTGAGGTTGTTGCCAACCAGGTTGATTTTGTCAAAGTAAAGAAGGAAAAAGGTACTGACAAGATCGAAGCGGAAGAAGTTCAAGCTGCAGCGTAAGTTTTTCGTTTTGGCGCAAAAAAGATTGGTGTAAAAGCCGGTCTTTTTTGTGTAGAATGGGGCCATGCAAGCCAGTTTTGTTATTCCGACGTACAACAGATCCACGTGTTTAAAAGATTGTATCGAACATCTTTTTGAGCAGAATTTTGTCAAAAGTGAGTTTGAAATTGTTGTGGTTGATGACGGAAGTACGGATGATACGAAAGAGGTCGTTGAAGATCTGCAAAACGGAGCGCCCATAGAGATTCAATATTTCAGGCAGGAAAATCAGGGGCAGGGGATTGCGAGGAACCTTGGGGTTATGAAAGCCCGTGGAAAAATCATTGTTTTAATCGGGGACGATATCATTGTTACCCCCGATTTTCTTCGAGAACACATGAAAATCCACAATAAGTATCACGAAGAAAATGTTGCGGTTTTGGGTCTTATTTTGTGGCATCCGGACACAAACAAAACTCCGCTTATGAATTTTTTGACCGATGGGTCTGCTATTTTGGGCCGGTTTGGGGGCCACCAGTTTGCTTTTGAGAAACTCGCCGGCAAAAAAATGGCGGATTTCAACTTCTTTTACACTTCAAACATATCTTTGAAGAGATCGCTCATGTTGAAATATTCTTTTGATCCTATTTTTAGTAAATATGGATGGGAGGATATAGAGCTTGGATATAGACTTACAAAGGAAGCTTTTATGAAGCTTCATTACAATAGATTTGCGATTGGGTATCATCTGCACGACATTGACGAGAGGAGCTTTAAGAATAGAATGCAAATGATAGGGAGGTCGGCGAAAGTCATAGATGCCAAGTACCCGGAGCTTAAAAAAAATCCTCCAAAATGGAAGAAATTTGTTTTCAGCGTGCTTTCCAGTACTCCTGTTATTAGGCTTCTAAAAAAAGATTCTCCGATGTACTACTACGCTCTTTCAAAAAAATATTTTCTTGAGGGATTGGAGGAATAACCATATACTAGACGTATGCCGGTTTTTGAATACAAATGTAAAAAATGCAATTCAGTTTTTGAAACTTTTTTGAAATCCAAGAAAGAGGAGAAGGATGTTAGTTGTGTTAACTGTGAGGCTAAAGATATCGAGAAGGTGTTTTCCAGTTTTTATTCGAAAATAAAAGATCCCGATTCCGGTTGTGAAAATTGTCCTGTGAAGGGCTGTCCAAAAAGAATTAACTAAATTCAAAATGAAAAAAATACAAAAATTTCTGGTCTTTGTGCTCGTATTGTCAATGACTTTTGGAATATCTGGATGTCTGAGAGAAAAGGCTCCTGCACAGAAGAAGGTGCTTAAAAGTGTTGATCTTGTTTACTACAAGATGTTTGACGACGAGGACGCGATTTCTCCCATTATTCAGGATTATCAGGCGAAAAACCCCGGAGTTCGCGTTCATTACAAAAAATTTACGGATTTCGAAGAGTATATGGAGACAATCGTAAATGAGCTTGCGGAGGGGGAAGGTCCGGATATTTTCTCGGTGCAGAATACCTGGTTTACCGGGAATCTGAAGAAGTTGATTCCGATGCCATCAGCTTATGCTACTTCTAACGATTTTGATCAAACATATGTGGATGTTGCGGCGCAGGATATGATCCACGCGGATGAAGTTGGGGTACCGCGTATTTATGGAATCCCGATGACCATAGATACTTTGGCAATTTTTTACAACAAAGACCACTATTCGGATAGGGTTCCCGGAGTCGGGAGGCCTGGAACTACTTGGAGTGAACTCGGGGAACACGTTGCTGAGTTAACCGAGGAAGATGATAGTTATGAGCACTTTGAGGTTGCTGGTATCGCGATGGGTCGAGCGGATAATATTACTAGGGCTGTTGACATTTTGTACCTTCTCATGATGCAGCTCGGAACAGTGTTCTATGACGACAAGTTGGAGCACGCGACTTTCGCGACTTCTGCAAAGGAGGCTCTCGAATATTTCATAAGTTTCGCTGATGAAGAGAGTGATCATTATTCTTGGAACAAATATATTTCTGATCCTGAATCTGAGGAAAAAGAAATTACTACTTTTGCAAAAGGAAAGACGTCCATGATTATCGGGTATTCTTATACGTATGATCAGATTTTGAATGAGATAGCGAGATTGAAAAAGAATGGGGAGGACGCGATAAGTCCTTCCGCTATACGTGTTGCGCCAATGCCTCAAATGAGTAATGCGGCAACGGATAAGAGGATCACATACGCCAGTTATTTTGCTGAGACGGTCTCTAGAACTTCAAAAAATCCCGAAGAAGCGTGGAATTTCTTGATACATCTTGGATCGAAGGAGTCATTGCAAAAGTATAATGATGCGACGAAAAAGCCTACCAGCAGGCGTGATCTTATAGAGGACCAAAAATTGGATCCGACTTACGGAGTTTTCGTGAATCAGATCGGACATGCTGAAAGTTTCCCGATTTTCAATTACCACAAATACAAGGAAATCTTTACAGATGCAATTCAGGAGGCTCTTGCTACAAGCAATGTCACAACTGCTCTGAAGGCGGCGGAAGCCAAGATTGATAAATTGATTCCGCAGAAACCATTATTTATCAAGCAAGAACCAGATGAAACCGAAACTGCCACTTAAGAAACTTATTGATTTTTGGGGCGAATTGACGTTTATAAAAGCGGCCAGGTTTTGTTTATATGTTTATGTTGTTTTTATTCCGTTCCAAGTTAAATATTTCTTCCAAGTCTTGGATATATACGAGAGTGGCCAGCTGAATATTTATACGAACTTCTTTCTCTATTTGAGTGATATATTCTTGATTTTCGCACTTATTTTGTATGGGCTTGCGTACCTTACCGGCGAGGGGCAGAGAGTGACTTTGAAGCTGGGGGACAAGAGACTTTTCGCGCTTTTGCTTGTTTTTATATTGCTCATTGAAGCCAGTTCTTTCTGGGCTTTCAATGAATTACAGGCTTTCGTGACCACTATAAGATTTGTGGAGCTTTTACTTTTTTATCTCCTTATTTTGAATACCGGATGTCAAATGCAGTTTTTGGTTAGACTGCTTTTGTATACGATTGTTGCTCAAGCCTTGATTGGGGTGTTTCAGTATATTTTGCAATCTTCTATAGGATTTCACTTCTTAGGGGAGCCTTTACTTGCCAAAAATGTTCCGGGAGTTGCCAAGGTAGATCTTGGGGATGTTGAATTTTTGAGGAGTTATGGAACTTTTGCTCATCCGAATATATTCGGTGGATTTCTTGTTCTCGGGACTGTTCTTGCGTTTTCCAGACTTTCTGAGGATAGGATTTTGTATGGGGGATTCATCGCATTTTTCTTGATTGTTTTAGTGCTTACATTTTCGAGAAGCGCCTGGATTGCGCTCACATTTGCATCGCTCTTTTATGTGTTTATTACCCGTCCCAGGTTCAAGATTAAATATGTACTGCTTGCGACACTTATTGGGCTTTTGTTTTTGGTGGTTTTTGACCTCGACAAATTGGTTTTGAACAGAATTTCTGTTTCGTATGACGAGGCTTTGACCCAGAGGACAGAATATATGGAAATCAGTAAGAATATGTTTTTGAAGCATCCTTTTGGAGTTGGTATTGGTAATTTTACTCTGGAGATGCAGGGATTTTCGGAGCAGAAAATTCGGCCTTGGGATTTGCAGCCCGTCCATAATGTGTTTCTTCTTGCCTTGAATGAAGTTGGATTTGTTATCTTTCCCGTGTTTATTGCGATTATCGTTTATATATTTGTGGCCGTGCAGAAAAAGAGTAAGGAATTTGTGTCAGGAGGGGATAGAAAGTATGGGACTCTGCTTTTGGGGCTGTTTTTCGCCCTACTAGTAATAATGAACCTGGATCATTATCCATTTTCTCTGTATCAGGGGCAGTTTCTACTGTTTTTCTATTTACTGCTTGTGAATGATTTTGTTTTACGCAAAGTTCCCGTGTAGCCTTTCAGGAATTCTTCTATTGGCGTTCTTGATTTTCCTTCCAGTTGAACTTCTTTTGGAATGAGGAGACCTTTTTTTGTGCCGATTCCTATGGTGTCTTTGTCCAAAAATACAATTTCTCCGGGTTTAGCTTCTTCGGTCGAAATGGTTGCCTGGAAGATCTTAAACTGTTTTTTGTCCAAAAATGTGTATGCGTTTGGCCAGATTGAAAAAGCGCGAATTTTGTTTGAGATTTCTTCGGCAGTTTCTTTCGAAAAGTTTATAAGTCCGTCTTCTTTCTTAATCTTTGTGCAGTATGTGGCTTTCTTCGGATCCTGCGCGATTGGTGTCAATTTCCCTTCTTTTATATCCGGTAAAACAAATGGAAGCATGAGGGCCCCCAGCATGGAAAGTTTCCCGGATAGTTTTTCGCTTTCATCATCCGGTTCAATATCTATTCTTTTCATCAAATATATGTCTCCTTCATCCAGCATTTTCGACATTTTCATGATTGTTACTCCCGTATCTTTGTCTCCCTGAAGAAGGGCTTCCTGGATCGGGGATGCTCCTCTGTATCTTGGCAAGAGTGACGCATGTATGTTTACGGAGTCGTATTTAGGTATATCCAGGAGTTTTTGTGGGAGAATTTGGCCAAATGCAACAACTACAATGAAATCCGGTTTTAGTTCGGTTAGGAGCTTCATAAATTCCGGATCTGAAACTTTGTCCGGTTGCAAAACGGGGATGTTAGATTTTTCCGCCAATATTTTTACCGGGGGAGCAGTTATTTTAAGTTTTCTTCCCACTTTCTTATCTTTTTGGGTAACAACCGCTTTTACTTCAAAATCAGGATGTTCGATTAACCCTTGGAGTGGAAGAAGGGCAAATAGGGGGGTTCCCATGAAGATTACAGACGTTTTTGGTTGTTTTTGCATCGGTAGAATAATACCAGGTTTTGAGGATGTGGAGAAATGCAATTTATATGCTTGACAAACTAAAATTTGCCGCTAGAATGCTTCACTAGAATTAATTATTTATTAATACATACGTGCAATGGTTAAACCTTTTGTGCCAATAGACGATTTAGAATCTGTTCCAGATGAAGTCTGGGAGGGATTGACTGGTGAAGGTAGTGAAAACCCTGAACCCGTTTTGACTGTGAGAGGGTCTACCTGGATGAGATTGGAGGGCTTTTTACAAAGAATGGGTCTAGTTGCTCCATCTCCGGAAGAGCTTCTTATACGGAAAGAAGAAGTTATAGATAACGAAGATGGCGTGCCTTTCATGTCGAGTTTGAGACATACATTCCCAGGTGGTGACGCTGGTGTTGATGATAGTGATGGTAGTAGCGCTGATGTTGACGGATATGAAGTCGATTTGATGCGTCTGGAATATCACGGAGCGGTAGTCCAAGGTGTCAGAAAAATTATTTCAGAGACATATCGTGGAGAAACTCGTGGAGTACGTCATTTCGAAAGAGATTTGGATTTATTACCATCTGTCGAACGTATTCGGCGTCGCTAAAAAAGTGACTTTTACTTGAAAATAGTGCATGTAATTGCTAGAATTCCGCCTTAATAAGGAATATGGCTAATTTCGAACAACAGTATAGGGAGTTCCGACGCGCATACGGGGAAGCACAGAAGATCCTCGTGATTGCGCATAAGAAGCCGGATGGAGATACTCTTGGGGCATGCTTGGCAATTGATTCGCTGCTCCAGGGGCTCAAAAAAGACGTTACATTGGCTTGTATTGATAAACCCGTAAAGAGGTATGATTTTCTTGAGGGAGTGAATAAGTTTGTTAGGGATTTTGATTATGAGGAGTATGACCTAATTATTGTATGTGACGCGGGAGCTCATTATATGACCGGATACCATGAAATCTATCCTGAAATTTTCAGTGGGAAGGATGTGCCGGTTGTAAATATTGATCATCATTCTTCAAATGACTATTTTGGAACAATTAATATTGTAGATAGTGATGCGGCTTCGACTACTTTGATTTTATACAGGTATTTTGCTTGGCTTGATCTTTCAATCATCACTCCTGAAGTTGCGACAGATCTTCTCATTGGGATATACAATGATACAGGAAGTTTGATGCATTCAAACACAACCAGAGAAATATTTGAAGTTTCCGCGGACTTGGCCAAGAAAGGGGCAAAATCTTTTGTGATTTCAAAGCATTTGTTCAAAAACACTCCGCTTTCTACTCTCAAACTTTGGGGTAGAGTATTCAGTAATGTAAAGGTAAATGAGGACGGGGTTGCTATGTCGGTGGTATGCGAAAAGGACTTTGAAGAATGTGGGGCGAATCAAGATGAACTTTCCGGGGTTGTGGATATGGTGAATGCGATTCCCGGTATAAAATTTGCTGTGATTTTGAATGAGGACGGACAAGGTAATGTAAAAGGATCTTTTAGAACTCCACGTGAAGATGTGGATCTTTCTGAGATAGCCGGAGTGTTCGGTGGAGGGGGGCACAGAAAGGCCGCCGGGTTTTCCATGCCCGGCAAAGTTGAAAAAGAAGTTAGATGGAAAATCGTTTCGGATGAGTCGCTTACTGACGTAAGTAAAAAACTTCTTGGGGAAGGTAATGTTGAAAAATCCTAGAGTGACTGGTACATTCATGTCATGGACTTCGAGGAATTTGAATCTAGAGTAAAAAAGTGCGCTCTCTGCGGGCTTTCCAAAGGACGCACCAATGTTGTTCCGGGTGAGGGGAGTTATACGGCTGATGTTATGTTTATAGGTGAAGGGCCTGGTAAAGACGAGGATCTTTTGGGTCGCCCTTTTGTGGGGGCGGCTGGAAAATTTTTGACCGAACTTCTTGGGATCATTGGTATGGATCGTGAGCAGGTCTACATAGCAAATGTCGTGAAATGCCGCCCCCCGGGCAACCGAGACCCGCTTCCGGAGGAAGTAGAGACTTGTTGGCCTTATCTCGAGGAGCAAATAAAGATGATAAAGCCAAAACTTATTGTTACTCTTGGGCGACATTCTATGAACAGGTTTCTACCCGGCCTGAAAATCTCCCAGGTTCATGGCCAACCAAAGAGGTACGTGGGCATTTGGCAGGAAAAGCAGATTTATCTTCCTGTGTATCATCCCGCAGTTGCCCTTTATGATCCGCGAAAAAAGGATATTATTATTGAGGATTTTAAGAAGATCCCGCTTATACTAAAAAAACTAAATGACTCATAGAAACTACTTAACAACCATATCGATCGCAGGCCTTCTTTCGTGGGCGGCTTTTGTTGTGGTTTTGAATAAACTGAATCCATATGAATCGCCACTGTTGGCTTTACCGTTTTTCTTCGTGAGCTTATTTCTTGCACTTGCTTGTACTTTTGCGGTTCTTGGGTTTTACTTTCGGGTTTGGTTGTACAAGAACGAAGTTTTTTACAGCCATATAAATGTAGCTCTGAGGCAGGGGGTGCTTCTAGGCTTTATTGCGTGTGGAACTTTAGGATTCAAGCTGCTTGGAGTCCTTACTTGGTGGACCGGACTTCTTTTTGTCATGGCGGTGACTATGTTGGAATTGTATTTTTCGGCTAAGGGCTAGGAGTTTTTATAACGCGGGAATATTCAAATGGCCAAAGCACGATCCACGCTTTTCCTTCTATGTTTTCTTTTGTGATAAATGAAGTTGCTTTGTCTTTTTCACATCCAAATTTTTCGTTCTCGAAGCAGGTTCTTGAATCCGTAGATTGCGTTCTGTTATCTCCGAGTAAGAAGTAGCTGTTGTTCGGTACAACAAATCTGGTTTTTACAAATGCTTTTGTTGCTCCGTGGTTTTCTTCATTCAAATACTCTTCCTCGAGATTTTTCCCGTCTATGAATATATTGCCATCTCTTATATTCACTTCCTCTCCCGGCATGCCAATGATTCTCTTTATGTAAAATGTGTCCTCTTTATGTGGAGGATGAAATACAACTATGTCGTACCTCTCAGGTTCATTAAATAAATAATGCCACTTTTTCAAAATAATATATTCTCCGTATCCGTCCTGACACTCTTCATCGTAGTTGTTTAAGGTATCGCACATCGAAGGTCCGAATATCTGAAACGGAGCTACAAAAAATTCGCGAATTGAAAATACCAATACAAACAGTATCGCCACGTTTAGTGCTATGTCTGCGATAAATATCAGTCCGTTTTTGATTTTCTTTTTGTCTTCCGATTTCATTACTGTAAATTTACTCGAAGTCGGGGATATTTACAACCTTTTTATAATATAGTAGTCTTTAGGTATGGTCATACAAGATTTTTTATTCAGGAAGCATTTGAATGATGGCGAAACGATTCTGAGTGTTGCCCATAAACACCTGTGGGTTGTTCTTCCTACGATTTTCAAGGATCTGTTTTTTGGAGTTGGAATTCCGATGTTTCTGTTTATGCTTTTCCCTCAGATTGCTTTTTATATGCTTATTTGGGTTTGGGGAGGACTTCTGGTACTTTCGTATCATTTGTATGACTGGTATTTCGATGCATGGCTTATGACCAATCAAGGAGTTTTGGATGTTGAGTGGAAAAGTTTTTTTAACAGAACTTCTGCTCGGATTGAATATCATATGGTAGAGGGTGTCTCGTATGAAGTTACCGGGTTTTGGCAGACTGTTTTGAATTTTGGAGTTGTGACTCTTGAAAAGGTTGGATCTGGAGTTTTGGTTCAGCTCGTGAATGTGAACAATCCGAAGAGGGTGGAGAGAGAGCTTCTTGGGTGTCAGAAAAAGTATTTGACGCAGAAGGCGTTTCGTGAGCATGGGGCACTAAAGGACCTTTTAACTGATATGGTCATGGGGCATATTAAGGATAATGACCTTATTGAAGATCTTCAAAAGAAAATTAATGAATAATTATGGTTGATTTAATTATTTACGGCTTCGTTGGGCTTGCTTTATTGGTTGCGATTTTGGTTTTTGTGAAGAGTAAGAGCAAGAAGCTCTCGGCGAAAGATCAACAGTTTTATATTGTGAAATGGCAGGAGATTTTGGATATGTCGCACAACAATCCGAGACATGCGATTTTGGATGCGGATAAATTGCTGGATAATTTACTTTCAAGGAAAGGATATTCCGGGACTTTCGGTGAGAAGTTGAAGCAGGCCGGAGGCATATTTACGGATATTAATGCTGTTTGGTCGGCTCATAAGGTTCGAAATCAAATTGCGCATGAGTTGGATTTTAATGTTTCTCCGGACTTTGGTAGGTCTGTTTTGGGGAAATTTAAAAGGGCGCTACAGGATTTAGGAGTGAAATTATGAAAGTGATAGGTGTAAACGGTCATACAGGATCCGGAAAATCGACTGTTTGTCGTGTTCTTGAGCGTCTTGGAGCTTACTACATTGATGCGGACAGTGTTGTGCATGCTCTTTACGAAAAAGGAAATGCAGGTGCTCGGAAGATTGAAATATTCTTCGGTGAAGAGTTTTTGAAGAGTGACGGGAGCGTGAATCGTAATAAATTGCGCAAAGTGATTCTTGGCGATTCGCGAAAACTTAAAATTCTGAACAATCTTATTCATCCACTTGTGGCCCATGAGGTGGAGAAGCTTCTCAAGAAGTGTGCTAAGGACATATGTGTCATTGAGGCAATTTCTTTTGACAAGAAACATTTGGGGAGGCTGATTGACAAATTGATTTGGGTGGATCGCATTCTCGACAAGAAAAATGAAAGGATTTCAAATTTACAGGAGAAGCCGGAAAAGGTAGACTTTGTCTTAGACAACAATTGTTCAAAAACAGAACTTAAAGAAAAATCGAAAAAATTATGGCGAAAAATTATGTCCCTGTAATAGGTTTGGAAATTCATGCGCAGATGTCCACAAAGACAAAGATGTTCTGTAGATGTGATAACGATTCTTTTAATGTAGCACCAAACACAAATGTTTGCCCGATCTGCATGGGGTTTCCGGGGCAACTTCCGGTTATAAACGATAAGGCGATTGAAAATGGTGTACTTTCCGCACTCGCACTGAATTGTGAAATTCCTGAAACTTCGATTTTTGCTCGGAAGAATTATTTCTATCCGGATCTCCCAAAAGGATTTCAGATTTCTCAGTATGACGAGCCACTCTCTGTAAATGGGCATATGGATATAAATGTTAATGGAAAGAAAAAACGTATTCGAATTACTCGTCTCCATTTGGAAGATGATGCGGGAAAACTTGTGCATGTTCCCGGAGGCAGTCTTTGCGATTACAACAGGAGCGGGACGCCGCTAATGGAAGTAGTTACGGAGCCGGATATTTCTTCACCGGAGGAAGCTTCGATTTTCGCGCGTGAAATTCAAAAAGTTATGCGCTATGTAGGTTCTTCAGATTGCGATATGGAGAAAGGAATGATGCGTTTTGATGTGAATGTGTCTGTGATGGAAGAGGGGAGTAAGAAGCTTGGAACTAAGACCGAGGCAAAGAATCTGAATTCATTTAGAGCTTTGGAGAAATGTTTGGATTATGAGATTAAAAGACAGATCGAAATTTTGGAGGGAGGTTTCAAAGTTGTTCATGAAACTCGCGGTTGGGATGATGTGAAAGAAATCACAGTTTCCCAGCGTTCAAAGGAGGAAGCTCACGATTATAGATATTTTCCGGAGCCGGATTTGCCACCTGTCAAGGTCACCAAAAAAGATGTGGAAAAGCTTAGAAAAATGCTGCCGGAACTTCCATCTGCCAGATATGAGAGATTTGTTGGTGATTACAAAATGCAAGAAGACGATGCGCGTATCCTTACTTCAGATGTAGCGCTTTCTCAGTATTTTGAAGAAGTCGTGAGTGCATGTAACGATCCCGCGAAGGCTGTTTCGTATGTAAATTCGGTTTTAATGGCTTTTCTTAATGAAGATCAGATTGCTATTGAGGAATGTAAGGTAAAAGCGAAGATGCTTGGCGAACTTATAAAGAAAGTTATTAATGGTGAAATTTCAAATAGCGTAGCGAAAAATGAAGTATTTCCTGAGATGTATAAGACCGGGAAGGATTCTACTGAAATTATTGAAGAGAAGGGGTTTAAACAGGTTAGTGATGTAAGTGAATTGGAAGCTGTGTGTAAGAAAGTTTTAGAAGAAAATCCTCAATCTATAGAGGATTTTAAAAATGGGAAAGACCGCGCTTTTGGTTTTCTTGTCGGACAAGTCATGAAGGAAACAAAGGGACAGGGAAACCCAAAAATGGTTAATGACATTTTACGAAAGCTCATTTCTGGGGTATAATATAGTAAAGTAAACATAAATATCATGATTGCAACATCACTGGACGTTTTATACATCGCGCTTGCTGTTGGTTTCATTGTGCTTGTGATTTTTCTCTCAATTACTCTTTTTTATCTTATCTTCGTACTTCGTGACCTTTCAAAGATTACAGACAAGGCAAAAGAGACCGTTGATGTTGCAACAGAGTATATTCTAAGTCCGATACAGTTTTTTGCCGGTCTATTAGAAAAGATAGGACCAATTATCGAGGCTCTCATGGACAGAGCTTCTAAGAAGAAATAATCTTGTAAGGGAATTTTATTACCGCATTTATAATTCGGCGTATCCTTCGAGGTTCTTTTATGAGTCTGTACAGCCATTCCAGTCCAATTTTCCTCATCCATCCGGGGGCTCTTTTGACTTTCCCGGATAGGAAATCAAATGCTCCGCCAACTCCTACTGCAAGTCTCACAGTCTTTAGGAACTTGAGGTTTCTTGAAATCCACATTTCTTGAGCCGGGGCTCCGTATGCTACAAACAGGACTTCCGTACCCGAGTTTACAATAAGCTCTCGAATTTTTTTTTCTTGCTTCGGGGCAGGGGAGCCCTCATATGTTCCGACTATCTTTGCCTTTTTGAACTTTTCTTTCACTTCTTCCGCTACTCCTTTCGCGGCTCCAAGCAAAAAAATCCTTTTTCCGC
>JAHKBB010000083.1 GCA_018826445.1 Patescibacteria group bacterium
CGATTCGACCGGTTGACATTTCCATTCTTCCAAAGGATGTAAAAGACCATCTCGAAAAAGATCTGTACAGATTATATGAACTTATCTGGAAACGAACCGTCGCTTGCCAAATGGCGGAAGCGAGACTGAAGCAAACGGCTGTGGACATTGACGCGAAGGGAACCGGCTACGAACTTCGCGCGAACGGGCAGGTGATTGAATTTCCGGGATTTATGAAAGTGTATAAAGAGTCTACCGACGATGGCGATGAAAACGGCGAGAATATTTTGCCGGAACTTGAGGCAAAGGACGCGCTGGACGCTAAGGGGTTTGATTCAAAACAGCATTTCACGAAGCCGCCGCCAAGATATACGGAAGCGTCGCTCGTAAAAAAGCTTGAGGCGGAAGGTATTGGCCGGCCGAGTACATACGCGCCGACGATTTCGACAATTCAAACTCGTGAATACGTGAAACGCGAGGCGCGGACGCTTTTCCCAACCGATCTTGGAATGATCGTGAACGATCTTTTGGTGAAGCATTTCTTCGGAATCGTGGATTATAAGTTTACAGCGGAGATGGAGGACCAACTCGATCAAATTGCCGAAGGGAAGAAAAAGTGGGTGCCGGTCATAGATGAATTTTACAAACCTTTTCACAAATTGATTGTCGAGAAGTCAGATTCGATCAAAAAGGAGGATATTATTCAGGAAACCACGAAAGAAAAATGTGATGAGTGCGGATCCAAAATGCTTGTGAAGTTTGGACGGTTTGGGAAGTTTTTGTCCTGCTCAAACTATCCGGATTGTAAGTTCGCGAAACCGATGGAAGGAAGTGGTCAGCCGAAAATTGATCCGGCGACCGTGAAGAAATTCAAGGACGCAAAATGCGAGAAGTGCGGGGAGCCGATGACTGTGAAAATGGGGCGATTTGGCGAATTTCTTGGTTGCAGTGGCTATCCGAAATGCAAAAATATCAAGTCTATCCCAAAGTATGTCGAGAACGTTGTCTGCCCAAAGTGCAAGGCGAAACTTGTTCAGCGATTTACGCGAAAAGGAGGCAAAGTGTTCTATGGCTGCAGTGCATTTCCGAAATGCAAGTTCGCGACTTGGAATAAGCCCGTGAAAAAGTGCAAATGCGGCGGGCTCATTGTCGAAAAGGGCAAAAAGCTTGTGTGTGAGGAGTGCAAAGCCGAGACAGAGCTGAAGGGGGCTTCGAAAAAGTGATTTCTTTGATTGAAGTTTTAGTCGTGTTATAATTTCAGGTAATGAAAATATAAGTTTTTACTATGAAAATAAAAATCTTTTTATTTGGTTTGGCGTTTGTTTTACTTTTGGCTCCGGGAGTCGTGTTTGCGGCGGACGGGGCCGGGTGTCCCGCTGTTACGGGACATACAAATCAAGCCAGTTGGCCGGATGATGGAGTTAAGGCATCTTTGGATGAGGGGCCGATAAATTTTGACGCGACTCGCGGGGAATATTTCAGGTATGCGGCTTGTTCTGAAAATATTGGAACGCTTATCGCTACGGATTACAGGATAAAAGGGTGGGCGTGGAACGAGAATCTGGGTTGGATAAGTTTCTTTTGCGGAGATGAGGGAAAGCTGGAGAACGGAAGTCCGGTTAATACGAATCTTGGAGTGAAGTGCGTGAATGATTCGCTGCCTGATCTGGAATACGGGGTGAGGATTATGCCAAATGGAACCCTTGCCGGGTGGGCGTGGAATGATAATGCGGGTTGGATAAGTTTCGGATGCAATGCGGGTGTCAATGAAGGGTCTGCCTGCGGAGGTATTAATTACTCTATGAAATTAGATGCTACGTACGATGAAACGAAGGACCCGAAAGAAATTACCGGAAACAAGTGGTCTGCCGGGAAAACCCATGCGTGGAACGACAGTGTTGGATATATAGATTTTTCAACTACAACGATTCCTTGGGCGCCTAATAAGGATTTTGCATGCCCTTCTTGTGTGGATATTGACGGCGATACTTATAAAGCAGGGGCTTCTCAGCTGTGCGGCAAGAGCTGCGCCGTCATGAGCGGGGGCGATTGCGATGATAACAATGCGAATAGGAATCCGGGAATGAAAGAGCTTTGTGATGGAATTGATAATGATTGCGACAGCGAGATAGATGAGGGATATAAGCTTGGGGCGTGGTGCGCTGTGGGAGTTGGAGAATGTATGACCACCGGAACTAAAGTTTGCCATAGCAGTAAAATTGCGACTACCTGTACCGCTAAACCTCCTGTTTTGAGCGGGGAAGTTTGTGACGGATTGGACAACGACTGCGATGGAGGTGTAGATGAAGGATTGGTTTGTATTTGCAGCCCTGGGGATACGCAGGCTTGCGGCTCAAGTGTTGGTGAATGTAAAAGCGGGACACAAACCTGCGAGGCGGATAAAACTTGGGGGGAATGCACCGGCCAGGTCGGTCCTCAGGCGGAATATTGCGACGGGAAAGATAACAATTGTAACGGGCTGACAGACGAAGGAAATGTTTGCGAATGTGAGCCGGGAGCCAGCCAGCCTTGCGGAACCGATACCGGAGAATGTGTTTCCGGCGCGCGGATATGCGGTGAGGATGGGAAGTGGCCAGCAGTTTGTGTCGGCGAGGTTACGCCTGTTCCGGAAGTTTGCGGAGATGGACTGGATAACAATTGTAATGGAGAAGTGGACGAGGGGTGCGTAGTAATAGATGTTTGTAACCCGCCCGGTACAACGGGATTCTGTTGCACTTCGGGAAAATGCGAAGCAGGAGTTTGTGATTATGGCACGAGGACTTGTGAACCCAGCGGCGTGTGGAGCGAGTGTATGGGAGAAATGCTGCCCGGCGCGGAGGTTTGCGGAGACGGATTGGACAATGACTGCGACGGGTTGACGGACGAGGAGGGTTGCAACGGCGGATGCACGCCGAATTATTCATGCGCGGACGAGACTTGTGTGGGGTCCACATGCTTCACCGGTTGCCCCGGAGATTTCGTTGATGGGACCAAGTCGTGTCCACCTTTTATTTGCGATCCCAACTGCGGCAATGCAACTTGTGAGGGGTATGATGACGGATGTGACGCCGGAGGGTTCTGCGCGGGGGCTCTGCTGTGCTGTGTAGATCCGCCTTGTCCGCCGCCTTGCGTCCCGGGGTCTGTTCCGGGGTCTGTTGACATAAGCGGCCAAATTAAGATACGCGGAGCTATTTCTTCGCAGAATATCAACCTCATACAATACCAGTCTGTCGGGGATTCACTGAAGGCATTCAAGAATGCGAGGACGCAGATGAGAAAAAACATTGTGAATCTTTTAAAGGGAAGGACGCCAATTGTCGGAACGGTGATTACCGAGGCAAATTTTGCCAGCGACGATATTGTTTATATAAGTAATCAGGGCGGTTATTCACTTTCCACTTATCCGGTTACGCTTGGACTTGATTTGGCTACCGTTGTCGGTGATGAAAATGAAAGGAAAGTTGTTATCATCGAGGGCGCGGACTTGCATATTCGCGGGGACATATATGGCGATTTGAGTACTGCCGGAAAGCTTGGAATTGTTGTTCTGAAAAATTTGTATAATAACAGAGGCGGAAACATTTATATTTCAAGCAATGTTCAGAAAATCCAAGCGAATATATACGCGGAGGGTGTGATTTTCCCGCATGATTATTCGAACAAGGGATATGGCGCGATTTACAAGAGCAACGGCAGTTATCAAAAAGCTGTTTCGCAGATAGAGGGTGAGCCGGACGGATATTATGAAGAGAGCGGCAACGCTTTATATGATTTCTTTAGATGGAATAAACAGCTTTATATTCAGGGGTCGATAATGTCGAGGAATTTGCTTGGAACCGCCGATGAAGTGATGGCGGGAAAGTACACACTGCCGAATGACAATGAAACAAAAACGGGTCACTTCCTGCAATCCAGAATGTACGATCTCGCGTACATGAGGTGGAATCCGTGTAAGTATAAGGCGGGTTGGAACGCGTGTTATCCAGCCGCGGGAGTTAATGTTTGCGGCGGCGGGTATTTCCATAAGGTTGTTCCAGACACTCAGCCCATCGTGATTGATTTTGTGCCGCCGCAGGGAATCCCCGGATTTGACGGATTTAGCAGTGCATCGTCGAACTATAGCAATTAACTTTGTATAAATGAAAGAAATCGGAAACAAAGGGGTGTCGATGATTATCGCGCTCGTGATGTCCGCGATTTTTATGCTGCTTGCCGCGGAAATTTCCTCCACAGTAATTTCCCAGATGGAGCAGACTTCCGGTTTTGAAAATTCCACGAAAGCGTATTACGCGGCCGAATCCGGGATAAACGCCGGATTGTATCATTTGATAC
>JAHKBB010000084.1 GCA_018826445.1 Patescibacteria group bacterium
GGCTTAGTTTCCCAAAAGTTGAACGACCTTTTTAATAAAACTCTATGTAATTCAAAGCAGTTCTTTTTGACATCGACGGTACTCTGACCAATCTGGGTGAGCGAGGTATTCCTGCCGATCTTGAAGCAAAGCTAAATGAGCTTATCGATCGCGGTATCCCGGTTGCTGTTTGCAGTGGACGTCACCATCCGGACTCAATCGTAAATCGTCTGGGGAATATTCAACCCGAGAAGTGGATTCTTATCGCAGAAAATGGTTCGGTTGGGTATCATTTCAAAGAAGGTGAATGGAAAGAGTTTTATCGCGTTCCTTGGCCCAAAAATTCCATTCCAAAAGATGAGCTTGCGGAAATTCTGCAGTCCAAGATGGCGTTTAGCAAATTTTTTAATAATCCTTCCACCCTCATTATGCGCCCCGGGGAAGCTTTGGAAGTTTCGCTTGCAGAGCTTGAGAGACTTTGCGATTTGTATCAACTTGAGATTGAGAAAATCTTTAAAGAAAGGGGTGAGACCGGACTGAATATTAATAATTCAAAGATTGGTATTATTATAAATCCTTCGGGTGGTGACAAAGACTGTGGGATTATTGAGTATGCGAAATATTTGGGGATTGAAAATGATAAAGAAATTTTGTGCATCGGCGACCAGCCAAGCGAGGGTGATAATGATCAATATTTTTTAAATGGAAAGCATGGAACTCCTTATTCGGTTGGGGAAGAGGCTGGGAATGCATCGACAGTCGAGGATGAAAACGGAAACACCTTGTATGGGCCGGCCGGAACGCTTAGAATACTCAATAGTTTTTATGGTATAATTTAACAGGTTCGAAACCCCAACCGGTTGGGGTTTCACAGGTTGGTTTTTGACCTACGGCTTTCGACCTCAAGTGATTTGTCAAGTTTGCTGATTTGATTTTTATTGTTATAATCCTTACGTTATGACTTACGACTCAATTATCATAGGTGGGGGAATTTCAGGGCTTTCGGGAGCCATGTATGCCGGGCGTTTGAACCTGAGAACTCTCGTGTTTACCGAAATGCCCGGCGGCCTCATCACGACCACACATATCGTCGAGAATTGGCCCGGCATCGTCTCGATATCCGGACCGGATCTTGCCATGAAACTTCAGGAACATGCGCGAAAGTCTGATGCGGAGATGAAAAATGAGAAAGTCAATTCGGTTGTGAAGAATGGGGATCTATACGATGTGATAACTTCTTCCGGCACATATCAGGCAAAGACGATTCTTTTTGCCACCGGCACCGAACACAGAAAACTTGACGCTCCCGGTGAAGAAGAATTCCAAAACAAAGGAGTTTCATACTGCGCGTTATGTGACGGGGCTTTTTACAAAGACAAAACGGTTTGCGTCGTTGGCGGAGGGGACAGTGCGGCAAAGGAGGCATTACTTCTATCACAGTTTGCGAGCAAAGTTTATATGATTGTCCGAAAGGACGTTCTCCGCGCAGAGCCACGTAATCTCAACCTCATTGAGAAAAATAACAAGATAAAGATATTGTTTAAAACCGAGATAGCTGAAGTTGTTGGAGATGGCAAAGTCACAAAAATCAAGCTGAAGAACGGTGAAGAAATGGATATGGACGGCGTGTTTGTCGCTATTGGACACACTGCGCAAACGGATTTGGCCAAAGGCCTTGGCGTTGAGTTGAATGAAAAAGGCGAGATCAAGGTAAATCGCCACGCGGAGACAAATCTTCCGGGAGTTTTTGCCGCCGGAGATTGCGTTGATGATGAATTCAAGCAAGCGATAGTCGGATCAGCCGAAGCTGTCGTGGCCGCTTTCTATGCGTATAAATACATAAAAGGTTAAGATTCGAGGAATTTTACGAGCAGTCTTATTCCTACGCCTGTAGCCTTTTGGGTTTCGTATTTTTTTGGATTGCTTGTATACGCGGTTCCGGCAATATCGAGGTGCGCCCAGTGAGCTTTGTCTACAAAATTTTCCAGGAATGCCGCCGCCGTACAAGCCGCCGCTTGATATCCGTCTTCAGCATTTCGAATGTCCGCTATTTTACCTTCCACGATTTTCTTGTGGTCTTTGTGAATAGGCATTTCCCAAACCAAGTCATCCGTTTCTTTCCCCGCTTTATCCAAAGCTTTTTTCAATTTTTCGTCATTCCCAAAAAGTCCCGTATATCTATCCCCCAGCGCAATCAAACACGCCCCCGTGAGGGTCGCGATATCGATAATGTATTTAGGTTTGTACTTCTTTACCCCGTAGCTCAAACCATCCGCAATAATCAATCTTCCCTCCGCGTCCGTATTCAGTACCTCAACGGTTTTTCCATTGTACATCGTGATAACATCGTTTGGACGGAAAGCGTCCGCATCGATATTATTCTCCGTAATCGGAATAAGTCCTACTACGTTTTTCTTAATATTTAGCTTTTTTAGCAGATCAAAAACTCCGAGAACTGCTGCGCCGCCCGCCATGTCCTGCTGCATATCGACTATGGCTTTCCCGGGTTTTAAATTTAGTCCTCCTGTATCGAAAATAAGTCCTTTTCCGACGAGAACGATTGGGGCGTCCTTTGCTTTACCGCCTTTGTATTCCAGTATCGCGAATCTGGCCTGTTGATGTTTGTCGCGGCTGCCGTTATTCACAGCCAAAAGTCCGCCCATCTTCAGTTTTTCGATCTGTTTTCTCTCAAAAACTTGTACTTTATATCCGTTTTTCTTTCCTATTTTTTTAGCCTCGTTTGCCAGATACTCCGAAGTGACGATATTTGAAGGTCCGATCACCAAATCTTTTACATAATTTACCGATTCCGCGATCGCCAGACCCTTTTTGAAGTCTTTTAATTCACCAATGATGCGAATTTCCCTTAGTTCCTTCTTTTTGATTTCTTGAGCTTTTTCTCCGGTTTTATATTTCGCGAAATTATATGATCCGAGTCCCAATCCTTCACCAACTTCTTGTCCGTATTTTTTGAGATCCGGAATTACAAGTACGGAAACTGATTTTTCCGCTTTTTTGACCGCTGACCCAAATACTTCCCGTACCTTTGTCGCATCCAATTTCTTTTTTTCTCCAAGCCCGACTAAAAGGATCTTGTTCTTTCCGTACACTACGTTCATTTCCTCGTCCTTCCCTTCAAAATGCTTTCCTTTCGTCTGAGTTTTAATGACTTCGTCAATGTCTTTTGGATACTTGGTCTTTTTGTCCTTTTGGAAAACGGGAACGATAAGAAGCTTGTCATTGGTCGTTACCTTTGCGGCAAAAACAGTTTTCATAATTTTTTAAATTAAAAAGTGAGATTTATTCCATTGTAAGGAATTCGTCCGCCTTTCTCAATAACTCTTTTGCGTTATCGTACGTTACAGTTTCCAAAGCGTCGCGAAAAGTCAGCCACTCAAACCCTTTGTGTTCATTTGAAAGTGTGATTTTGTCCGCATCCACTTCCGCGAGATAAAAGCAGACATCCTTGTGGTATTTTTTATCGTCTCTTTCACGCGAGTAGCTAATATGTTCGCGGAATCCTTCCTGGAATTTCACGTGAAGAATCCCCGTTTCTTCCTCTAATTCGCGCAGGGCTGTTCCCTTTTCATCCTCCCCCTTCTTCGACGTGCCCTTTTGGGAAATCAAAGTGCCCTTTCTCGTAATGTAAAATCAAATACTCCCGAAGTCCGTCCCGAGTCCTATATATGATAATCCCGCATGATTTTTCCTGGATAGTTTCACTCATCGCAAGTTCTTTCCGCCCCGCATTTCGGGCATCTTAAAATTCGTTGTTCCTCAATCATTCTCGTTCCGCATCTTTCGCAAAGTTCATATGGCTGTCTGAGTACTTTTTTGTACTTTTCTTTCGCTTCAAGTTCTTTTTTTAATTTTTCCCAGTCGATTGTCATAGATTTACTCAAATTTCCCTTCCTTAATTTTCAACTTATCCCAACCCATTTTTTTCAACGCTTTTACCGCCGCGTCTTCTTCCGCTTTTTGTTTGCTAGAGCCTTTGCCTTTTGCGACCAGCTCATCTTTTAGGTATGCGCCTACTGTGAATGCCTTTGAGTGGTCCGGCCCTTCTTCTCCCAGAGTTTCATAGTTTGGGGTAACTTCCAGTCGATCCTGTGCGATTTCCTGGAAGCGGGATTTCGGATCAATGTGAAGGCCTTCTTCGAGGATTTCTTTGAGGCGGGCTATGATGAATTTATCAATGAATTTGTGGGAAGTTGCGTATCCCTTTTCCAAATATACTGCGCCAATGAGGGCTTCAACGGTGTTTGCGAGAATGTAATTTTTCTTGCGGCCTCCGCTTTTTTCTTCTCCTTTGCTCAAGTATAAATACGGGCCCAGGTTGAGCTCCACTCCGATTTCCGCGAGGTGTCTGCCTTTTACGAGTGCGGAGCGCCAGTTGGTCATTTCACCTTCCTGGTGTTCAGGGAAGTTTTTATACAGATACTCTGTTACTACGAGCTCGAGGACCGCGTCACCGAGAAATTCCAGGCGTTCGTTGCTTTCAACTCCCTCTTTTTTGTGTTCGTTTACGTATGATTTGTGGACGAACACGTTGTCGACCAATGCGTGATCTTTGAATTTTACGTCTATTTGCTTTTCGAGCTCCTTGTATCTGTACATTCTTTATATTTATTCATTATGGTGGAGAGAACGCCGTTTACAAACTTGGATGAATTGTCGTCTCCGTATGATTTTGCTATTTCGATAGCCTCGTTTATTGCGACTACCGGTGGAACATCCTCTGAATATAATATCTCATATGTACCGATTTCCAAAATCGCTCGATCTACGCGGGCGATTTTGTCAAAAGGCCATTGCGGGGCGTTTTCTTCGATTTTTGCGCGAATATCGTCTTGATTTTCCATTACACCTTCTAAAAGAGACATGGCGAATTTCTGCTCCGGCTTTTTATCGGAGTATTCTTTTAAATTTGTTTTAAGGATTTTCTTGGCGTCACCACCACCACGGAACTCATATGCAAACAGTGTTTGCATAACGGCAATTCTGGCAAGATGCCTGTAACTGGCCATTATTATGCTTTAATTTTCGTGACTTTTTTCACTTTCTTCCCCATGTCAATTACCTGCTGACCTTTGTATTGGCCGCATTCCTTACAAACCTGATGATTTATCTTAACCTGTCCACAGCTTGCGCATGGGACCAAGTTTGTCTTATTTGAAAGTTTCTTCAAAACGCCGGTTTTGAACGCGCCATACCTCTTTTTCGAGGTCGATTTAGCGGTTTTCTTCTTTGGTACTGCGTGTTTAGGCATTTTCTTTACTTAAAATATTTGAGTACTGCCAGTGGTTTCTTTCCGTCGTCGGAAGTCTTACAATCGCACTTTCTTTTATTCAAGTCGGTCCCACATTTCGGGCATAGGCCCTTACAGCTCTTAGAGCATACTGAAATTAATGGGAAATGCAAGAGAATTTCCTGTCTTAACAAATCTGTTATGTCTATATTTAGATCCTTCTTGTCAATGAGGAAAAAATCCTCGTCTTTTTCTGTATATTTGGGTGGTTCTGTCAGGTATTCCCCTTCCACCAGTGGTATGTGTACTTTTTCCCCGTATTTTTTGAGACATTTGTCACAATGACGTTCAATTTCCGTCTCCAGATCCCGTAGCTCTACATGAATTTCGTCCTTTAAGGCCATCAGTATAACTTTTGCCTTTAGGTTGGATTTGAAGGTTATGTCCTCTCCGAAATTGGGTTTCAAGTTTATTTCATATTCTTCTCGCGTTCCCTGCGGCTTCTTGAGTAATTCCACGACCGGGAATTTTAGTTCTTGCGCCATTATTTCCACGTTAAATGCGGGGGAGATTGTATCATATGTTTGCTTCGAGCTCAAAAAAAGACCCCCAATGGAGGGGGTCTTTTTAAGTTGGTCCTGAGGATTTATCCAATCAAAGTTTACTCGTTAAATGCCGCTTCGGATTTAACTATATCATGAGCAACTGAGTTAACTTTAACTCCTTCCGCTCTATTCATACCAGCTTGTGGTCTGAATGTTCCTGAATCATCACCCTTGAAGATACCGGCTTCGATCGTTGCCGCGATAGCGGCTTTTGCTCCTGAACTCATCTGATCCTTATCAGGGAAGTTTTTCAAAACTTCGTCCGGATTTGATGGAACAGGGAGGTTAAGAACCTTAACCTGTAATTCCGCAACATCTTCACGTGTGATTGGTTGGTCAAGTGGTTTGTCAATTACATTAAGTACACCTGAACCGAACTTTTTTTGTAATCCGCAAACCGCTGATTTTGCCCAATCCGGCATTCCGGCAGGGGTTACAGTAGGTGCGCTACATGTATTGTCTACACCAAGTTCACGAGCAAGGATAACAACTTCGTGCGCTCCAAGCAGTTCTCCGCTTGGGTTTAGGTCGTTTGTTCCGCCTTCACCCTTTACATGGCCAAGATCTTTTGCTTTCGCGGCAAATCCTGTGTACCAGTCCTCGGGGTTTGTGTCCTTGAACGGAACGAATCCTTCAGTATAACGTTTTGCCTGCTCATCTTTCTTTGCGTTATCGATAAGCTTCTTTACAGCTTGAGATTCTTCAACGATTTCTGCGTTTGTTGCTCCGTTTTGAACCAGGTCAGTGATACTGTCAACGTGTGGTTTTAGCTCTGCAGCTGTTTTTGCGGTCCAAAGTTCTCCGGCAAATCCGTCAACAACGGTTTCAACCGCTGTTTTTGCTGTACCGGAAAGTGTTTCAGCGACATCAGCAACTTCTCCTACAGTTGCGTAAACTTCCTCCTGAGTTGCAGATGCTTTTTTCTGGATAGCTGAAGACGCAAATGAAATATTTTCTGTCATTTTCGCCATCTTTGTAGCTACTTGTTCATTAACTTTGTCAAGTACTGCGGCCATCTGCTCCATCACACGGTTCATAACCTGATTAACGATTGAATTGATAAGCTGATCTATGTTTGACA
This sequence comes from Patescibacteria group bacterium, assembly GCA_018826445.1. Lineage (GTDB taxonomy): Bacteria > Patescibacteriota > Gracilibacteria > UBA1369 > JAHKBB01 > JAHKBB01. The sequence goes on from JAHKBB010000084.1 coordinate 6,914, forward strand.
TTTGAGAGAACAATTTGTCTTCAAGTGTCTTAGCAATGTCATCTTCGAATCTTGAGCCAAGAATGTCACTCATATCTGTACCAAACTTAGGACCGTTCATAGGACCCATGTATCGCGCGAATTTTTGTTTCATACTCTCAAGTTTCTTCAGGGATTCCTCCGCGCAATCTATGTCACCGGCTTTAAAACATGCAGCACCTTTGTCTCTCAGAGTCTTTGCCTTCTTTAACGATTCCTCCATGTCGGCCGGAACATTTCCCGCCATTTTCTCGAGTTCTCTACCGATGTCTTCGAATGTTTGCCCCATCCATGATGTCTGCATTTGTTCTCTCTGACATTCAAACGCAGGATCCATGTAATCCCATCTGATGTTTTCCATCTGATCCCAAAGATCTCTACCGTCAAAAAATTCCATATCTACGTTTGCAAATGGATCTGCTTGAAGAGCAGTTATAGCCGCTACGGCGTCGGTCAAATATGCTTTACATTCCGCTGGCGTATTTTCTTTTTCGAATCTCTTCTGCTCTCTTTCGATATCCTTTAGACTTCTTGAAAGTTCTTTGTTGAAGTTTTTCAACTCTCCAAAGACATGAAGTTGAGGTCTGATGTCATCGAATTCCGGACGAAGTTCGTTTCTGAAATAATCAAGCTTATCTCTAAGAGATTCTATTTCTCCCCAGCCGCTAACGGACGCAGCCCCCTGAACTTCGGTAAAGATCGCTTGAATTTCATCAAGGATAGCTTTGGCGTTTGCTAGAACCGGAGATTGAACTGTCCAGTCGAGTTTCTTAAACTCTCTGTTTACGTCTGACAACCATCTCTCTTCATTCTTTACCTCCTGTTTAACCATTTTTAGTTCACGAGAAGCTTCATTGGCGCCCATTTCTCTGTTGTCTGAAGAATAGTCATCCTTCATGTACATATCCATTTTTGACTCTCTCTGTTGGAAGTTTTGACCCTGTTTACAATATGGATCTCTTGGGTCGCACATACCTTGATTGAAGTCAAACTGAGGACCGCTCTTCATTCTTGAGCAGTCTTCACCAGGAGGGAAACAGTCCCGAATTGAATCGCAATATGTGTATCCCTGGCTCCTGCATCCGGCCGGATCGCCTCTGTAGCTCGCCGGGTCTTTGCCGCTAGGATTGTTGTACATATTGTCCTGGTAGTCGTTCTGGTATGTGTTTTGTTTGCAATCGGACGGGCAGCTGTATTCGTTTTCGCCATTTCCGCATTTTCCGTCATTGTTGCAAGCCATACCACAGTCTGAAGGACACATCACAGGAGTTTCGCCGTTGTTGCACATCTTGTCGCCGCAGTAGCCTGTTGTACCGTGCATCGGTGCGCAAGCGTGTCCCGGACCGTAACAATTGTGTCCGGATGGATCTTCCCCCTTACACCAGATTCCACCTTGGGTTGCACATTCACTTCCGTTCATGATTGAACCGTAGTTTGCGCCTGGAGGTGCCGGGGCACCGTTCATGTACCCGCAATCCTGTGGACAACTGTTTGAATCCTCCATCAGATAACCCTCACACATAGCGTTACCGCAGCCTGGTGCAGTAGGTGGATATGTACCTGTTCCACCGCAGCATACTCCCGGACATGCATCGCCGGGACAAGGATCGTAAGAAGATCCGTCTGGGACGTATGGAGCGTCAGTGTGATAGCAACTACATGTTCCGTCTGGGCAAGACATTACAGGGTTCCCAGACATGTCATAACATCCACCGCCTATTGGGAGCATATAGCTACCTGTGTCTCCACCGCAGCACACCCCTGGGCATGGATCTCCCGGACATGGATCGTCACCCGGAGGCATGTAGCCGCTCATACACGATTCATTGAAGTTTGGACCGCAGTTCATCGGATCCACTTGGGCCTTCAGAAAAGACCCGGCCGGAAAAGCGACAACAAGTAGCACAAGCACACCCGTTACGGCCGCTACTTGATTTGCCTTCCACCATTTCTTTAGATTCGCCATTTTTGTTTTTGTTAGATTGTATTATTGGCGTTTATATTAATAGCTGCCCCTTTGCGCAACAGCATTTTGTATTAGATACCTGACTGCAAGAATTTTTTATCCAGAATTCTTTTGTTTTTGTTTTGTTTAAACTATGTATATTGTACAATATTTTTACGAATGAGTCAACCCTATTGACACTTATGGTGTAAAGCACTAAGCTTCTCCCGATGAAAAAGCAGAAAACGTGGGTAGAAGTCAGCAAGGACAACCTAATTCATAACATTCAAACGTTAAAAGGTTTGGTGGGCGACAGAGTGTTTTGTCCCGCGGTTAAAGCGAATGCGTATGGGCATGGAATCGTCGAAGTTGCGCCGTACGTTCTTACGGGTGGAGCTGACTGGCTTGCCGTGGACGCACTTTTTGAGGCGAAGAAGCTGAAGGAAAGCGGGATTGAGTCCCCCATTTACATAATGGGGTATGTTTTGAATAATGAGCTAAAGGAGGCTGTGAAGGAGGGGTTTAGATTTGTTGTGTATAACAAGGAGACAATTATCGAGCTTGGAAAAATTTCCCGGGATTGCAACATTCATTTAAAGATTGAGACCGGGAATAACAGGCAGGGAATAGCCCTTGGTGATTTGCCGGAAATTGTCGATTTACTGAGCAAGAATCCGTGTATTAATGTGGAGGGAGTTGCGACCCACTTCGCGGATATTGAAGATACGACGGATCACTCATATGCGGAGGAGCAGATTGAGAACTTTAAGAAAGGGATTGAAATTTTGGAAAATGGGGGTGTGAGGCCCGCGTATGCGCATTGCGCGAATACCGCGGCTGTTATTTTGTTTCCGCATACTTATTTGAATTTTGTGCGGGCCGGAATCGGGATCTATGGGATGTGGCCTTCAAATGAAACGTATGTTTCCGCGGTTAAGGCAAATAAGGCCGATATAGAACTCCGGCCCGCGTTGACCTGGAAAACTATTATCGCGCAGATAAAGAACCTGAAAGAAGGCGAATATATAGGATATGGGCGGACATATAGAACAACCCATGATACGAGGCTCGCTGTTTTGCCGGTTGGATATTATGACGGGTATGACAGAGGGCTTTCAAATAACGCGTTTGTCATTATTCACGGCAAGCGAGCCCCGGTTCGCGGCCGTGTTTGCATGAATATGATTATGGTTGATGTTACCCATATTCCGGAGGCAAAAGTCGAAGACGAGGTTATTTTACTCGGCAAGGACGGAGGCGAGAAAGTCTCCGCGGAACTCATGGGAAGTTGGGCAAATACTATTAACTATGAGATCACCACCAGAATAAATGAGCGGATTCCTCGAGTAATTGTATAAAATGACTCAATATAAAAACATAAAAATCCGGGACAATAACGAACCTTTGATACTCGTAGAAGAATATGGGTTTTTGTTTGAACCTTTCTATTTCAAGCAAGGGATTTCCCCCATGAACGAAGTGAGGCTGCGCAAGGGGGTGCTCGAAAAGTTGCGCAAAGCTGAGCAAAAACTTCCAGTCGGTTGGAAGTTTAAGATTTATGACGGATATAGACTTCTCGAAACTCAAAAGCGGCTTTTTGACGGTCTATACAACTATTATAGAAATCATAATCCAAATTGGGACAAGCAAACCTTGCATGACAAGACTGAGGTTTTTGTAGCTGTGGCAAGATATGATAAAACTCATCCATCTCCTCACAACACGGGCGGTGCTGTGGATCTGACTATTGTAGATGAGAATGGAAAGGAGATCTCAATGGGAACAGTCCTTGATGAGTTTTCTGAACGCGGACTTGCTTTTACGGATTATTTCGCGGATAAGAACGATGAGATTCATGAAAACAGGATGCTTTTGAAGAATATTTTGAGGGCGGAAGGGTTTCAAAATTATAAATACGAATGGTGGCATTACAGCTTCGGAGATCAGATGTGGGCATTCCAATCGGGCGCGGATTATGCTATTTATGGGAGCGTGGAATTAAATGAAAAATCATGATGAGAGTTGGAGTTGTTTTTGGAGGAAAAAGCGGGGAGCACGAGGTTTCTATCGTTTCCGCCGGTTCTGTTATGAATGCGATGGACAAGTCGAAATACGAGATCATCCCGATTGGCATTACGAAGAATGGAAAGTGGTACACGGGAGACAATGTGGTGCAAGGATTTAAAGATGGAAATTACGAAAGACTTACTCCGATCACATTGCACACCGACCCCGGGAAGAGGGGTTATATTGAAGTTGAAGAGGGCGGGAAGCATGTAAAGCTCGATCTCGTTTTCCCTGTTCTTCATGGCCCATATGGCGAGGATGGGACCATCCAAGGGCTTTTTGAGATGGCGAATATTCCATACGTTGGAGCCGGCGTACTTGGATCTTCTTTGGCAATGGACAAGCTCATGACGAAAGCGGTTTTGACTGAAGCCGGAATTCCAAATACTCCATATATCGGGGTCCTTAGAAAAGATTATGAAAAAGATCCGGATACTGTTGTGCGGGAGATCGGCGAGAAAATTTCTTTTCCTTGTTTTGTTAAACCCGCGAATCTCGGATCTTCTGTTGGGATTAGCAAAGTAAAGGGAGAGGGAGAATTGAAACCTGCGCTTGATGAAGCTTTTAAATACGACCGAAGGGTTTGTGTGGAGAAGGGTCTTAACGCCCGAGAAATTGAGGTTTCAATTCTCGGCAATGACGAGCCCGAAGCTTCTCTTCCGGGAGAAGTCATAGTCGGCGGAGAATTTTACGATTACAACGACAAATATGTAGATGGGAAGTCTACTACGCAAGTTCCGGCAGACTTGCCTGACGATTTACTGAAGAAAATTCAAAAACTTGCGATTGACGCATACAGGGCGGTGGACTGTGCCGGATTTGCGCGAGTGGACTGCTTCGTTGACAGAGATACGGGCGAGGTTTACTTAAATGAAATAAATACCATTCCGGGATTTACTTCTATATCAATGTACCCGAAAATGTGGGAAGCTTCCGGACTTTCATACCCGAAACTTATTGACAGACTTATTGAGCTTGCGCTCGAGAGATACAATGACAAGCAGAGAAACAAGATCGAAGCGGATTTGAATAGTGATTGGTATAAATCTTGACTCTAGGTTGGGCTTTCCCTAAGATGAGGTAGCTTTATTTTTATACGA
>JAHKBB010000085.1 GCA_018826445.1 Patescibacteria group bacterium
ATGGCTTCGGAAAGCTTATGAACCGGCACAGTAACATTCTTTACAATTCCGAGCATGTCGGTAAACTGCATGTTCACATACCGGACATTATTTTCTTTCGCGAAATCCAATATTGCCTGCTTGGTAACGTCCTCTCCGGTAAGTGCATAAGCGGAAAGCTCCCTGCGAACTTCGCTGATCACAGGCCTTCCTTTTGCCGCACTTCGGACATTAGGCTTAAGAATAATTGACATACTAAGTATGATTTAAGAAATACAATGCCAAATTTAAGCGACTTTGTTAGTCTTTTCAAGCCAAAAAAAAGCTCCGTTTTCGCGCTGTAGGAAAAAGTTACACAAACCATATAATTTGGCTTGAATAAGCCTTTTTTCGCAAAATTGTTTGCCACATGAGCAAGCTGTGATAAAATGAAGTTGTCGAAACTTTCGACAACAAAATTCAAATTGACGAATATGCTAATAGATGTCCTTATAAACATCGGTCTAACAAAAAAAGAAGCAAAAGTGTACCTCGCATGTTTAGAGCTCGGATCCTCCATTGTTTCCGAAATCGCGAAACGAGCAAAGATAAATCGCGTAACAACATATGACATCCTCGAAAAACTAATTCAAAAGGGTTACATAAACTTCATCACAAAATACAAAATCAAATACTTTAACCCGACAAAACCGGACCTGGTATTCGCGGAAACAAAAAAACACACAGAAGATTTTCAAAAAGCACTCCCCGACTTGAAACGCCTCCACGGAGAGACTCCGCATCCACGCGTGAGATACTTCGAGGGAATTGCGGGGATAAAAGCCATCTATGCCGACACATTAACCAGTAAAACCGATATATTAAACTACGCCAACTCAAAAGAAATTCGCGACTTCTGGCCAAACTATGATGAGGAATACGTCGCGAAACGCGCAAAGAAAAAGATATATCTTCACGGACTCGCCCCGGCGGATGAAGCGGGTGAAAAAGTGGTAAAGGAGAACAGAAAATACTACCGCAACATCCGCCTGGTCTCGAAGAAAAAATACGATTTTTCAAACGAAATCAACATATATGATAACAAATTCTCCATCATCTCATTCGGTGAAGGCTTAATCGGCATGATCATAGAAAGCAAAGAAATCGCGGACACCCAAAGAACAATCTTCAAAATGGCATGGAAGCTTGCGAAAAAATGAGTTTATTAAAGAGGCTCCTTTGTATGCCAATCCGTCACTTTTTGGAAGTTATGCCCCACTCTGAGGATAAGTTCCTCCGAGAACTGTGGACCAATAATCTGCATTCCAACAGGAAGCTTGTTTTTTGTGAATCCACATGGGACGGATAATCCGGGCACCCCGGCGGCGGAAGCCGGAATCGTAAGAGCGTCTGCAATGTACATGGCAAGAGGATCCGATATCTTCTCCCCTATCTTAAAGGCCTCTGAAGGAAAAACCGGAGCAATCAAAACATCTACGTCCTCAAAAGCTTTTTCAAAATCCTTTATAATAAGGGTTCGAACCTGCTGAGCCTTCTTGTAATAAGAGTCATAATACCCCGCGGACAAAACATAAGTGCCAATCATAATTCTTCGCTTGATTTCGTCACCAAATCCTTCGGTACGAGCATTGAGGTAATAACTTTTGAGATCCTTTGCGTCTTCCTCCGGCTTTGAGCCATATCGGATAGCGTCAAAGCGGGCCAAATTCGCGGAAAGTTCCGCCGGCATGGATATGTAATACGCAGAAACAGCGTACTTTGTCATGGGAAGGCTGACTTCCTTTAAAACCGCGCCAAGTTTTTCGAGCTCCTTAATACCATCTTTCACAACCCGCGCGACCTCCGGATCCACTCCTTCCGCAAAATACTCCTTTGGAACACCAATCTTGAGACCTTTTATATTTTTGTCTAAATCTTTTGTATAATCCGGGACTTTCATGTCCAGAGTCGTCGAATCCTTCACGTCTTTACCCGCGATTGCATTTAGAACATACGCACAATCCTCAGCAGTTTTTCCGAGAGGACCAATGGTATCCCAAGAAGATGCCATAGCCGTGACTCCGCTGCGCGAAACCCGGCCGTAAGTGACTTTGAGACCCGTTATACCGCAAAGCGCCGCAGGAGTGCGGATGGATCCGCCAGTATCCGTTCCGAGAGCGTAGAAAGCCATTCTTGCCGCAACCGCGGCCGCCGAGCCGCCCGAAGATCCCCCAGGAATCCTCTCGAAATCCCACGGGTTTCGCGTGGCCCCAAAACAAGAGTGCTCAGTAGAACCCCCGCAAGCAAATTCATCCAAATTCGTCTTCCCCAGCATAACCGCGTCTTCGTCCCGCAGCTTTGCGATACAAGTCGCGTCGTATGGCGGAACGTAGCGTTTGAGTATGTTTGACGCGGAAGTTGACCTGACTCCCGCAGTATTTATGAGATCCTTTATAGCCGCCGGAACTCCGGAAAGAGCGCCCTTGTAACCACTCGCGTCAACTTCCGCGGCCTTTTTCATAGCCCCCTCCTTGTCAACCGTTATAAATGCTTTCACCTCCGGGTCCAATTTCTCGATTCGGGCCAGCATATGACCCGTAAGTTCCTCCGCAGAGAATTTGCGATCCTTTAGACCGCGATGAACCTCGCAAATTGTAAGGGAATGTAAATCACTCATTCAAAAACAGGTTTAACTTTGATCTGATGACGCTCGACCGGAAGCTCCGTAGCCCCGAGAAGTTCATCCGCATCATATTCGTTTCGCACTGTGTCCTCCTCAGTCACATTCGATAAACCCGTAACCTGAGAAGTCGGCTCGACACCCTCCGTATCAACCTCATTCAAATCCTTCATATACTCAAAAACAGAGCCAAGTTGCCCTGAAAACCTCTTTACTTCCTCGCCAGTCAGCTTCAATCGCGCCAGAGCGGCCACATGTTTGATATCTTTTTCGTCAATCATCAGGAAGAAGAATACAATATATATCTTTGCAATACAAACCCTTTCGGCTATACTTTGACCGTGAATACGCTAGAAAATACACAAAAAATATCACTCCCGTTTTTTGTTCTCTTCGGACTCGTCCATATTGTTTCCGGATTAATGAATGTAAATGGATATTATCCGACCATTTCGAGCAGTGTGAATAGCATAATGGACATACCATTTGCGCTCGCGGGTCTTCTATACGGAGCAACAAGCCTAAAACTTGCTATTGCAAGACCGGAGAAAACACATAGAATACTTAACGCCGTATTGGCAATCGGGATTCTGCTTATAATCGGGGCACTCGTATACATTAACTTCTTCGTACCAAACTTACATGGAAGATAAAAAAGTAATGATTTTCGGAACTTTCGACATTCTTCATGCCGGTCATGAGAATCTTTTCAAACAGGTAAAAGAACTTGGTGCCGTAATTATCGCGGTAATTGCCAGAGACAACACCGTCAAGAAATTAAAAGGGGAATTCCCCCAAAACAACGAATCAAAGAGAATAAAGGCCCTGAAGGAAAGCGGATATATAGACAAAATCGTTCTGGGAGACTTAAAGGACAAGTACAAGGCAATTAAAAAATACAAACCGGAAGTAATAGCTCTCGGATATGACCAATTCGCATTTACATACCAACTTTCAAAGCTATTCATTGACGAGAAAATGAACACAACCATTTACAGACTCAAACCATATAAACCCAGAATATATAAGTCCAGTCTATTAAAAGAAAACTATGCAAAAGATACACAAACCGAAAGCAAAAATCCTTGTGATGCTTTCGCGGTCGCTTAAAGAAAGTTTCATCAATCTATTCCGAAATAAACTCGTTTCAATTGCAACGATTACAGTTATCACGATGATTGTCCTGCTTTTCAATGTACTTCTCGCAATTAATTCAATGGCAAAAGCGGAAATCAGCAAATTAAACGAAAAAGTAGACCTCATTCTCTACCTCGAAAACAATGTTGAATACCACACCGCAAAAAATATTGTTGAGGATTTAAAAAAAGTAGATGGAGTTTTGGATGCGAAATACACTTCCCAAAAAGAGGCTCTGCAAACTCTTTCCGCGTCATACCCGGACATTGATGCATTCTTCGAAAAATTCGAGATAGAAAATCCTCTGCCTGCCAGTATCAACGTAAAGACCACCTCTCCGGCTGTTCACAACAAAGTACAAAAATTCATAGACGAAAGCAGATATCACGATCTGTTCGGAGAAAACATCGCAACAAAGGAGCACAGCTTTATGGGAGACGTGACAGACAATCTCAAAAGAATCTCGCAAATGGCGGACAGAATTCTATATCTCGTGATACTTGTAGCATTCATCGGCGGCACACTGATTATCGGAAGCGCGATAAAGCTCACAATCTATGCACGCAGAAAAGAGATCAAGATAATGAAACTCTTCGGTGTCCACAGAACTTTTATAAGACTTCCTTACATATTAGAGGGGATTTGGTATGTAGTAATTGCAATGCTCATAAATCTCGCATTCTATCTCGTACTCGCAGAAAAGCTGGATTTGGTCATCGAAGTGTATAATTACCGCTTATTCTTCTCTGAACTGGTCGCTGGAATCATTATTGCTAACATAAGTAGTTTTCTCGCCTCTAGCAAACATCTCAATGCGCGAATTTCGGACTAAAGGTTTAATATTAAAATCCAGAAATCTGGGTGAAAATGACAAGGTGGTAACGATTCTTACGCCTGATTTAGGTAAAATAGAAGCCAAGGCTCGTGGAGCAAGACGAATCACTTCAAAACTTTGCGGACACTTAGAAATCCTCTCGGTTTGCGACTTCGCCCTATACAAAAGCACAAGAGGCCTTTTTACAATCACCCAAGGAAAACAGCTAAAGTCATTCCAAGCATTAAAGGGAAACTTGAAACTCATAAACGAAGCCATAGAAATAATTGAGCTGATTAATCTAAACACCGCAGAGGAACAGCCAATAGAAGGAATATTTGAGACAACTTCCCGCGCACTTTTAAAAATGGAGAAAGCGAAGGATAAAACCGAAAAAATCACAGAAGAGTATCTGAGAGACCTGCTAGACATCCTTGGATTACTTCCCCACAGAGAAATATCGCGAAAAAAACTGAAAGAAATAATCATGGATCACATAAATCTGCCTCACAGCTTCCTCTCAACCCGCAAAACATTTTGGACCCGCTCAAGCTTGTCCAAAATCTTATCAAACTGATCCAGATCCAAAACTTCCAGCGTCACAGATCTCGTAATGACATTTCCACTTTGAGATTTGATTTCGAAATTAACAATACTTGCATCAAAAGACGCGATAACGGAAGTAATATCACGAAGAAGCCCGACTCTATTGACCATTTCAATCGAAAACTTAACACGATACTTAACGATAGGTTCTTTCTGAGAAGAACCCCACGTAGACTCGAGCAGACGAGTTTCATCAAGCTTGGTGACATGCGGGCAGTTTTTTCTGTGAATACTAATCTCATGCCCCTTGGTAATGTAAGCGATAATGTCACTGCCCTGACTTGGTTTGCAGCAAGATGCAATTTTCAATGGCAATCCCCCCTCGCCTCCAACTAAAATTCCATCAGAATCTTTTCTCTCTTTCGGCACTTTGATCTTGGTTTCCCTCTGATATGACAGTTCGTCAGGGGTATAAAGCTTTTTCACAACAACATTGGCAAGCTGTGCTCCATTCCCAATTTCTTCCAAAATTCCCTCCCTTTCTCGTAAAGAACGTTTTTTGCCGGCATAATTCTTCAAAATCGAATAAGAATCATCCAAAGGCGGCTTATCGTACTTTTTTAAATTTTTATTCAGAAATTCTTTCCCCTCACGAATATTCCTATCTTTATCGAAAGTCCTAAACCAGGCCTTGATCTTTGTCTGGGCACCCGAAGTTTTCACAAAAGAAAGCCAATGCGGCTTTGGATTTGGCTTTGGCTTCAAAACAATCTCGACAACAGATCCGTTTTCAAGCTCACAATCAAGCGAAACAACAGATCCATTTACTTTCGCCATTGCGCACCTGTGCCCAATATCCGTATGAACAGCATATGCGAAATCTATGGGGGTTGATCCAGCCGGAAGATCCTTCACCTCACCGTGAGGAGTCAAAACAAAAATCCTATCGCCAAAGATATCAACATTAAAATCTTCCTCGGTGTCCTTCCCCTCACCCAAATCCTCCTGCAGTTTTTTCAGCCCTTTGAGCCAATCCAGCTGGCGCTTGTATCTGTTCTCATCCGCAGTTTTTCCTAAGGCCTTTTCCTTCGAAGAAATGTACTTGGAAAAGGTATCTCTATCAAACCCGGTCGACTTCCCGGCCGTATCCTCATAAAGCCAATGCGACGCGATACCAAATTCCGCTTCGGTGTGCATTCTGTCGCTTCTAATCTGTATTTCCACCGGTCTGTCATACTCCTTCGGAGCAAGACCAAGTACTGTGGTGTGCAAACTTTGATATCCGTTTGATTTCGGAACCGCCACATAATCCTTAAACCTGTCCGCAAGCGGCACCCACTTGCTGTGAATAATCCCAAGCAGCGAATATATATGATCGTATGACTCTAAACTGCCTTGAAATTCCGTCGGCAGGATTATTCTCATCGCAAAAATATCAAAAACCTCATCGATAGTTGTTTTGTTCTTCCTTTTCAATTTTCTGTAGATACTGGAAATATTTTTTAATCGACCATCAACTTTCGCTTTCACTCCCTGCTCATCAAGAAATTTGACAAGTTCCTTCTTGATATCATCAATGATCACAGATTGTACTTTCACAATTTCCTCAATCTGTTCGGCAATATTTTCGTACTGATCCGGATATAAATATTTAAACGCAAGATCCTCAAGCTCCGACTTTATGTTGTAGATACCAAGTCTGGAAGCCACCGGCACAAACACGTCCAAAGTTTCCCTCGCAATCTCCTTTCGTTTCCGCGGTTCAACATGCTCCAGAGTTCGCATACTAACAAGCCTTCTGGCCAGTCTTAAAAGTACAACTCGAAGATCCTTCGCAATCGCCAAAAACATCTTTCTCATCGTCTCTGCATTAGACTCCTTCACGTGAGTCCTCATTATTTCCAAATTCCTTATACTATCAAGCATGTCATGTACATTCTTACCAAAATCCTTCTTGAGATCTTCCATAGAAATCATATTTTCACGAGCAATCTTCTGAAGGAATGAAGCAACCATGGTATCCTCATCAGGCTTCAACATGGTAAGAATATCCGCTACATCCACCAAAAAATCGGAATAAAGCTGGCCGGAAGCACGCTTCTCCCCGCTATGAAGCTTTTTCGCGATCTCGTAAGCCTCCCTTATCTTCTTCAGATTAGCCTTAGGCTTATAGATCTTCACCTTTTTGAGTACGTCTTCTAAAGTTGCTGTATTCATCTTATTTAAAATAAAAACGGTAAAAAACCCTCCCCGTTTCACCCTAAAAGTACTAAATTTGCATGGAAATAGCAATGCTATTCATCCAGGATTTCCGGCTCTATAAGGTCAATATCAGAACCGACAATATCCACAACTTTCACTCCGGCAACCAAAGGATCGATGTTGGCCTTTATATCTTCGAGTCTGAGTCCGGCTTTTTCAAGCGCATTTACATAAAGTTCATTAAGCTTGGCCATCGCATTGTAACGAGACTTGTAATCAACTTGCTCCTTGTATTCCTCGATAAACTTCTCAAGATAAGTATTTGAATTTGAAACATCCAAACCCCCGAGGAAAGTAAAGAATTGCTGTTCATATCCCTCTTTCGTACTGCTTGTCGCGTCGTAATGCTCCTTTATAGTAAGTAATTCCTTCCGCATTTCCCCCTGACCGGCTTTCGCGTCCGAAAGAGCCTCCTCAAATATGGAAATATGGGTGTTGAGCGCATTGAGCCTGGCAGGAGAAGCATCCAGCATTGCATGAACATCTGTTTTATAAACATTTCTCAAACTTTGCAACGCAAGAATATAACCTTCAAAATTCTCACTCGGCTCTGCCTTGGGTTTCCCGACCGCTATTGCGGCATCTATTCCATTTTTAACCACTTGATATCCCATAGCGGGCTGACCGTACTCAATCGATGGGATAAGGGTTTCTTTAACGTCTTTCACAACCTGCTCAACCTCTCCTTCCGGTTCTTCAACTTCCTCAACATCTGTGGGTGGCTTTTCTTCTGATTCTGTATCGGAATCGCCGGCAAAAAAGAAATAATATACAACCGCTCCAATGAGCAAAACCATTACAAGGAATGTGAAGCAGGTTTTTTTTGAAAGACCCGCGCTCCCCACAACATCTTTAAAATCAGCCTTGAACTCATAAGCGGAAGGTTCGGATTCAGGCAACCCGTCGTCTACTGCGCCATCGGAAACAACTTCACCTTCCATAGGCCCGTCATGCCGCGTGGGCTCAAATTGATGTTCGGGCGGCTTTCCGGCCACCATATTTGGATCTTTTTCCGGAAGAGCAGTCTCTGGCGGAGAATCACTCGGAAGATCATCTGAAAGCTTCTCCGCAGGCAGTTCCGGCATAGGATTATCCCTAGGATTTGAATTGTCTCCCGAATCAACACCCGTCATCGGGTCAAAACCTGGTTGTGCATTATCATCAGCCATTACACCGTAATTATACCACAAAAACACAGATTCTCAAAATGGTGGGAGAACCCATTGAAATTATTGATTTCTTTAGACCTAAGTCAGAACAAACCTCCCGAGAACCCAAATAATTTGACAAAAAGACCCTGTACAACCAACATCCCAACGATAGTCGCAACAATAACGATGACCGCGTCTCCATCCTTCAGATTGTGGACATACCTTAGAGCTTTGTAGAAAATGACGAGAGTCCATATACCCACAACAAAAGAAACTATGCTCTTTATACTGGATAGTCCGGAAACTCCCAGCAAAAGATAGAAGTACGCAACCATATTAAGCCACCCGATGAGCGACGCGAAACCTATAACCCGGAAGAATCCCATGTGATGCGCGGTCCCTCTAAAACCTTTCTCCGCAATATAGCTTGCCAGAAAGATTCCAACGATCGCCATTACCAGTCCTCCGAGAAGAGCCTGGAAGTGGAAACTTGAAAAATGACGAACAGTCAGAGATGCCAGAACAACATTGGTAATTGTCGGAACAACCAGAAAAACGAGAGCCATAAAAGTCTTCTGACTATCACGAGAAACCCCTTCCATCGCGTGCTTGTCGAGTATCAGAACCCGGAAAGCCGTCTGAAAATCTTTTTTTATTCCACTTTTGTCCATGCAAAAGAGGTTAGACAACGAAATGATAGCGAGAAAATTGCAAGTAAGCAAGAAAGTAACGCAAACTCTCCAATATTTTCCGGATCGCGCAACCAATCTTACAGATTTACAGTTCATAAATTCACAACAATCAGATAGAATTCACGAGGTAAAAAATAACTTAAACACCTAAACCCATGAATCTTCCACTAATCGGAATCATCGTAAGCGGCATAGCGCTACTGTACGCAGTGGTTCTAATTGCCATGACATTAGTGCAAAGTAAAGGCACTCCAAAAATGCAAGAAATTGCGAAATCTATTCAAGAAGGGGCAAGCGCATACCTTCACAGGCAGTCACTGACTGTTTCTATCTTTATGATCGTCATCTTTTTGATATTGGCATTCGTGATACCAAAAGGCGCTTACAACAACGGAATCCTCCTTGCAGTCGGATTCCTCGCAGGCGCCATCTTCTCACTCCTCGCCGGATATATTGGAATGAGTGTGTCCGTGCGTGCGAATGTGAGAACTGCTGAAGCCGCGAAAACAAGCCTGGAAAAAGCGCTGGGAGTGGCATTCAGAGGTGGATCTGTAACAGGCATGGCAGTAGTCGGTCTCGCGTTACTTGGTGTAAGTGGATTTTATTATTACTTCACGGTTTATCTAAACATTCCAACAGGAGAAGTTCCAAATCTGCTTATTGGATTTGGATTTGGTGCGTCCTTGGTTTCATTGTTCGCACGTGTTGGAGGAGGAATCTTTACAAAAGCCGCTGATGTAGGAGCGGACATCGTAGGAAAGATAGAAGCTGGAATTCCAGAGGATGACCCGAGAAATCCGGCTGTAATCGCAGATAACGTGGGAGATAACGTAGGAGACTGCGCGGGCATGGGCGCTGACCTTTTTGAGACATACGCAGTAACTCTCATCGCCGCAATGATTTTGGCGGCATCTACTCTTACAGGAGCTATTGGGACAAAAGGAATCGAATATCCAATGATGCTTGGAGCTGTCGCAGTTGTAGCATCTATCATTGGAACATTCTTCGTAAGACTGGGAAAGAAGAAAGACATCATGGGAGCTTTATACAAAGGAATGATCGTTACAGGAGTTCTATCAGCTATTGGATTCTACGCTGTAACACACTACTTAATTGGAGATATTTATATCTTCCTAGCGGCAGTGGTAG
>JAHKBB010000086.1 GCA_018826445.1 Patescibacteria group bacterium
AAACATTACTTCTCTCTGCAAAATACATCACAAAATCGCGCACGCGGGGCTGATCGAGAACGAACATGAACCGGCGGCCGAGTGGAGGATTTGCAACACACCCGACAAAAACACGAAAAAGTTCGGGATTGATCAAAAGGTGATGCGGTATCAGTTGTTGTGAATCTTGTCCGGCGCAATCTCTCTCAAAGGTTTCAAAACAAACTCTCTTTCAGAAATTCCAGGATGTGGAATCTGCAAATCCGGCTCATCGACAATGATATCGCCATAGAAAAGAATATCAATGTCGATCTCTCGCGGCCCCCACTTTTCACGCTTTTTTCTCCCAATCTTTTTCTCGATGTTTTTCACGTGATTCAAAAGCTCTCTTGGAGAGAGTTCTGTCTCGATTTTGCACACCATATTCAAAAACTTGGGTTGGTCCAAAACCCCAAAGGGTTCAGTTTCATGAATAGAGGATTTTTTCAAAGCCCCGACCATTTCACATGCTTTCTCCAAATTCCCCTCCCTATCCCCAATATTTGATCCAAGCCCCAAATATACTTCTGTCATGATGCAAAGTTTTCAATTTCTTCATATTTCGCGCCCTCACTCGACAAATGACTTTCCATTAACGAGAAACTATTTACTTCAAACTCTTTTAGCATCACTTCGATTTTCCCAAGCTCCTCTTCAAAACTTTTTTCACAATATTTCACACGAGCCAAAGTCAAATGCGGCTTAAACTCTTTGTCACTCAGAAATCCGAGCGGCGCAAGCTGTTCCTCCACTTCGGACTGCACCCTTTTTAGCTCCTCCGGGATTTCCAATCCAATCCACACAACACTCACATCCCCATTCCTCTTGAATACACCCATCTTTCCGAGCTTCAACTTCAACCGCGGCATAAAGACCTGATACAACGCAGATTTTATTTCCAGGGCTTGAGCCGCTTCCGCGTCGCCAAGAAACTGTAAAGTCAGATGGAAATCCTTCGGCTTGGTCATCTTCGCGTTCGGAAGCTGATCCTGAATAGATTTTAGGTAATTCCGGATCTCATTTGGTAAATTAATAGCAACAAAAAGCCTCATCCTCCCGAATTACATTTAAACGAATTCAAAAACTTCCTCCAAAGAGTCCGGTTTGCATCCTCCGGTTTCATAATCTCCAACTTTGAAAGATAGATAAATGGCGTATCGATTGCCGCAACGATAACTTTGATAATGTAAGTAAACAACATCGCCTGCCAAAGAATATCTCCACCCAAAACCCCATATGTCACACCATTGATCTCAACCATATAAAGTCCAACAAAAGTGAATATTACGGTATCAACCGCCTGTGAAATCCAAGTTGAAGCATTATTTCTGAGCCACAAAAACTTTCCCTTGGTTTTACCTTTAATCCATTCAAATAAATACACATCCAAATGCTGTGAAACAATGTATGCGAGCAGAGAACCAAGGACAATTCGCGGAGTCAGCGTGAAAAGCGTCGCAAAACTGCTTTGTGCAAAATCAAACGAATTCGGAACATACATCATCACAATTTGCGACATCACAAGAAAGACAAGTGACGCAAAAAATCCAACTTTCACAGCTTTGAGCGCCTCTTTTTTTCCAAAATGCTCGGCAAGCAAATCCGTACTCAAGAAGATAGTTGCGTAAAGCACATTCCCTCCCGTCACGTCCAGCCCAAAAAGAGTCATTTGCTTCACGACAAACACGTTCATCATCACCGCGTACACAGCGATAAGAGCGATCAACCAGATCCGCCCCATTTTGAACGCAAAAAGCGCGATGCAAAGCGAGACCAAGGTCTGAATAATGAAAAGAACATCATTAGACATTTTGTTTCGGTTAAGTGTCCGAGCTGGATTTTATCACACTTGCTTGCCGCAAGTAACACTGGAAGTCGCAGTCTCCCAAAGTCGCACCTCCGTAAGCGTTACATGCTCCGGAAATTCATCCTCAAGCTGGTCATATATCCAAATAGCGATCTTTTCCGCGGAAGGATTCTCGATAACAGTATTCAGGTCCTTGTGGTCGAGTTTTTCCAGCACATTTTCCTGCACAATCTTTTCAATATCCCCAAAATCAAACACGAGTCCGTCGCTCTGCACCTCTCCTTCAAGAGTCACGCGAAGCTTGTACGTATGTCCATGAACTTCCTCACACTTACCCCTGTAATCGGGAAGATGATGAGCCGAATCGAATTTGAATTCTTTGTGGATTAGCATGCGAATTTCGTTAACTTTTTTACGCCTTTGACATCATGGACCCTAATAATACTCGCCCCGTTCATCATTGCAACTAAAGAAGCCGCAAGCGTTCCTTCTCTTCTGTCCCTCATCTTTCCTCCAAGAAAAGATTTCCGTGAAGGTCCTATCAAAATCGGGTAGCCAAGCGACTTGAATTCGCCGAGTCTGGCCAAAATCTCAAAACTGTATTTTGGGTCACCACTCACAAAAACACCCATGCCCGGATCAATAATAATTTGTTCCGGTTTTACCCCCTTGTTCTCAGCTAAAAAGATTCTCTTCTGAAGGAATCTTCCAATATGTTGAATAACATCGTCATATTTAACATTTTTCTTCGTGGTTCTGGCCGTGGAGTCTTTTGAATACATCAGGCACACAGGCACACCGGTCTTTTTCACGAGATCGACCATCTTGGAGTCGGAGCGCATCGCAGTGACGTCATTAATCATATTTGCTCCGGCTTTCAAAGCTTCTTCCGCGACTTTTGCTTTGTAAGTGTCGATAGAAATTGCGATTTCCCCATCCTTTTTGCGAATGGCTTTGATCACCGGAATTACACGTTCCAACTCTTCCTTTATGGAAACATTTTTTGAGCCGGGACCGGTTGACTCACCGCCAATGTCAATGATGTCCGCGCCTTCCTTTATCATCTTCATCGCGTGAGCCACCGCTTTATCCGGATTATCCGGATTGAGAAATTTTCCACCATCGGAAAAAGAATCGGGAGTCACATTCAAAACCCCCATGATTTTTGGCTTCTCAATTTTACGATCATAGTTTTTCAAAACTGTTTGCAATTCTTTCGCAATCTCTTTCAACCCAAAAGGTTGGATATTCAATTTAACAATAAGCTTCTCTATCTGCTTCAAATTGGCGATCAATGCCGCATCGGTCCTTTTTGCAATAAGCTTACAAGCGTCTTTTGGCAATGCGAGATCAGCTCCAACGGAAAGACATTCTTGTTTGAAAATATTCGCCGCACGAATGTCTAAATTTG
>JAHKBB010000087.1 GCA_018826445.1 Patescibacteria group bacterium
AAGAGCAATTCCCGCTTTCAGGAAACACGCGTTGCCGAAAAAATGCCAGTTTCCAGGCTGCAGCAAACCGTCAACAACCATTCATCACCCCGACAGGTTCGCGTTGACGGAGAACCACAACAGGATAGTTCCACTTTGTGACACACATCACAAAATCGCACACGCCGGGCTGGTCGGGAACGAGCATGAACCGGCGGCCGAGTGGAGGATTTGCAACACACCCAACCGCGCAACCAAAAAGTTCGGAATTGATCAAAAGGTGATGCGGTATCAGTATTGAAACAACTTAAAATTTGATTTTCCTTCCGACATCGTCGCGGAAGTATTTCCCAAACTCGGTCATCTGCCTAACCAGGGCGTTATTGAAAATCGGACCCTGCTTGCACACGCAAATACCCAAAGGATCAATACAGCATTGGCCGCAGACGCCGAATCCGCATTTCATGTAGCGTTCAAGGGTCAGCTGGCAGAAAATACCGGCTTCATGAGCAATATCGGAAACCTGCTTCATTGCAAGTTCGTGGCTGCACGTAAAAATTCGATTAATTTTATTCGAGGAAAGAGCCTCCTTCAAAAGTTCAATTGCGTGGCCGTGTTTTCCCATCTCGGCGACATGCACGTTTACGTTGTCGCGTCTTTTCAAGTCCTCCAAAAACATAAATTTATCTTTGTGGCTTGCCGAGACGATGTATTCGACCTTGCATCCCTTTTTCAGAGCGGCACGGGTCAAAAAATACATCGGCGCACACCCGCAACCCCCGCCAACGGTAGCTATGTGATCTCCTTTTTCAAAAAGAAAATGCGTCCCGAAAGGCCCGCGGATCCCGATCAAATCTCCTTTTTTTAGCTTGAAAAGCTCTTTCGTGGCGGAACCGACTTTTTGGACAGTCAGCCAAAACTCCTTTCCGTTATCATAAGAGGTGGACATTGGCTTTTCGTCAACCCCCGGAATCCACATCATCACAAACTGGCCGGGCTTTGAGCCCAAAGGGTACTCAAATTTAAAGGTCTTGATCAGAGGAGTTTCCTCAACTATCTCCTTGATCGGCAGTGAAACCGGAATTGTATCTTTCTTGCTAACGTCCATGAGCTGTTCCTATTAATTCTGTTAAATCTTTGATGCCGTGCTTGTCGCACCACTCAGACATTTCGTTTGCGATCTTGCGAAATACGTCTGTCTCTCGATAATAAACCGCTGTTCCAACCCCAACAAGTGTTGCCCCAGCCATCATCATCTCTATCGCGTCTTCTCCGTACAGAACTCCTCCCGTCCCGATAATCGGAAGTCCGGTTGCCTTGTACGCGTCATATACACATCTAACCGCTATTGGTTTTAGCGCCGGACCGGATAAGCCGCCAACTTTGTTTGCTAAAATTGGCATCCTGGTTTCCAGATCAATCTGCATCCCGGGCCCCGCTGTGTTGATCGCGCAAAATCCGTCACATCCCGCATCCGCGCACGCCTTCGCGATCTCCGAAATGTTCGGAACATTTGGCGAAAGTTTTATGATAACAGGTAGGTTCGTGTGTTTCTTAACAACTTTGGTCACATCATCCGCAGAAGCAGCCACACAAGCGAACGGCTTTCCAAACTCGTCATCCACATTTGGACACGAAATGTTTACTTCTACAATGTCCGGCGCAAGCTCCGTTATTTTTTCCGCGAGTTCAGCGAAATCCTTCTTCGAGTAGGCTACGATGCTTGCGATCAACGGCGCCGGCTTATCTTCGTTGTATTCAGCGAAAGTTTCCTTCGCCTTGTCGATTCCCGCATCCGAAAGTCCAACCGCGTTTAAAAAATAGTGCTCGTTCCCGAGCATTGTCGGATTCTTATGCCCTTTATGCTCCTCCAGCCAGATAGACTTGGTTGTGACGCCGCCGGCGCCGTTCCTCACTACATTCTTTAAGCTGGAAGCTGTTACACCAAGAATCCCCGAGGCCAGAACCGTCGGGTTCTCGAAGTCCACACCTAGAAATTTTATCTTTAGATCTGCCATGCCACACCCATTTAACCAGTTTTACCCTTAAAAATAAAGGCTTTTTATGATATAATGGCAAGATAAAATGGCTGAAATAGAAACAAAAATCGAAAAATTGATTGCGACTTCGTTGTTTTTGGACAACACGAGAAAAGAAAAACTGCGAAAAGTTGTAAAAAAAGCAACTCCAGAAGAAAAAGAAAGACTGGTAAAAGTTCTCGAATCCGAAAAAACCGAGATTTCAGGAATAGTTCAAAATTATATTAAAAATAACGGCAAAGAAGCAGTCGCGAATCTGAATAGAACCATTAAAAAGGGGAAATTAAAATTACGCAAAACAAAAGAAGTGAAGGAAAACAAAAAGGAGGAAGCGGAAATGGAAGACTTGCTAGATAGATTAGACAAAACATAAAAACAAAATGTCACTCGAAGGAATACAAAACGAACAAAGCAGACTGGACACCCTCGATAACAAAGCTGATCGAAAGATATTAGTTGTAGAAGGAAAAGAGGCCGAGCTTACTCAAACATTTATTGGGAAAACCGACAAGCTACTCATGTCTCTAAATGAACTGGACCAAGAGGATCCATTAAAGCAAGAGGTGGCCCAAGACGTATTTCGGCTTCTGTCAGATGTAGATGTAATGAACCTGGAGGAAAGACAGGCAAATTTCAGGACCGTGACCGATCAGTACATCGAATCTGTTGAGAAAAAGGGGGGAATTCGTGACCGCGTATTAAACCTGGAAATGAATGCGTGGGGAGAAATGACACAAGGAAATTGGTTTGAAACCGCGTACAAGAAAGCATTAGAAAACGGCACAGGTATAACAGAAGAAAAAGTCACAGCTCTTGAAAACTATACTCAGCAAACAAAAGATATGGCGGATCAATATCAACAATTGGCGTCATATTTCACACAAGAAAGTGATTTGTCCCCAGACAGCAACCAGTTTTTGCAATCATTTATTAATCCTGAAGTTATCACCGGAATATTGGATGGGAGCATCGCAAGCCCGGATAACTTGATACAGAAATTCGCGGTGCTAAACAACGAACTGAAAGAGAAAAAAGAAAAATGCGAAAAACTAACATCAACATTAAAAGAAACAGCAAGCAAATCGGGCGGAGAAGTATTACAAGCCATGGCGGAAGATCACGAACAAGTTTTGGAAATATACTCCGTTCTAATCGAGAAGAAAGGAGTCCCGATTCGAACAATAGGGCAAGTTTTACAAACCCTTGCCGGCACTCAAGAGTTTAAAGATATGGCAAGTCAAGGATGGGAAAACCCCCAAGAAGCAAAAAGGTTTGTAATTGAAGCAGTCCTAAGAGGTAAAACGAAAGAAGGGGAAAAAGAATCCGTAGACCAAAATGAAGTTGAGAAAATACAGGCAGAATTATATGCGGAAAACTTATTCAGACAACAGCAAGCCGTATTGGATGCAAAATTTCAAGAACAAGCCGCAAAAGCGGATCAAAACCAGAAGGAAATAGATTTATTCAAGCAAAAATACACCAGCGATAACGGATATCTATACAAAAATTGCCTCTTGAAGAAGTCTGTTTCATCTCAAGTAGTAGATAGAGAAACAGGAGAGACAAAAACGGTAAACGAGCAGGGAAATTTTTCCGCGCTTATGAACATGGAAAGGAACCTGGCAGTCGCGCAGGCAAACGCATTAAAAACACAAATTGACCAAACAAGAAATTCGGCGAAATTCACAATGGCATTGTCCGTCATTCACCAAAATGGAGACCGATCTCTGGCAAAGATGAAAGAATCTGCAAGAAAATTATTTGAGACCCGAGAGGGGGAAAATTTTAAAGCAAACTTTGAGAGAGTTAAAACTGAATTTGCGGACACCAACATCCAAAACACTACCGGTCAGTTATCAGAAATAGAAAGACTTCGTTCGGAATATTTGATAGCGAAACTTGCCGCGGAAGAAAAAGACGCAATCTCCCACAGCGAAAACCTATTGAAAGGAGAATTGATGTACAGACAAATGCTGGAAGGAGCGGACCCGATAGAAAACGATGTAGTAAAGCAAGCGGTAATAAAAAGAAAGGAAACAAAATCCGAAGAGATATCAAAAGGATTAGAAACATTAACAAAATCTCTAAAAAATGAGTTTTCAGTTATTTCAAAAGCGATCGACAAGTATGGATCAATAGATCTGGTCCCACAGGACGAAAAACCTTCAATTGCAGACAAAGCCATGACATTGCTCAGTATTCTGGGGACTTCAATGAATTATATGAGTCAATTAAAAACACTGGATATAGAAATTAAACTGCTGGATCCGTCGAAAGGAATGGGTAAAGAAACTCAGGGAGGA
>JAHKBB010000147.1 GCA_018826445.1 Patescibacteria group bacterium
AGTTTGCTTGTACCTTTTGTACTAATAATGATAATTGTGGATTATATCCTGATAGTAAAAAAAGATTTGATTTTTAAGAGCAATAAATTAGAAGAATATAGATTATTATTAAGTTTAGCAATCACGTTTGTCATTGGGTTAATTTTCATAGCAATCTACAAAGGGCATTTATTTGATTACATTTCAAGTATTATCTCTGGATTACTTCATCCATTTGGCATTGGACGGGTAGGGCTGACTGTTGCTGAAAATAAACAACCAGATTTGAATGAGTGGATTGGGCAAGTTGGAAAAACTCTTTTTTGGTTATTTTATGCAGGAATGGTGTTTGTAGGAATTAATATTTCAAAGAACTTCCAACGTATTAAAGAAAGGATTTTATTTTCAGGCGCGTGGATTATACTTATTTCAGGAATATTATTTAGTAGAATTTCTACATCTTCTATAATGAATGGTGAAAATTTTCTAAGTAGATTTATCTATTTTGGGTCAATATTATTATTCATAATATATTCATTTTGGCTATTTTTCAAAAAAGAGATAACCATAGATTATCAGGAAGCTATAATTTTTGCTTGGTTAATTTTCATGCTGATTTCAGGCAGGGGGGCTGTAAGATTATTTTTTATGATAACTCCTTTCGTTTGCTTTATGGCAAGTTATTCAATCTTTAATTTATATGAATATACTAAAAAAAGTAAGGAAGAACTAACAAAAATCATCTTATTTATTCTGTGTGGATTAATGATTCTCTTACTATTAAACGCTTCAATAAATTTAATAAATAGTTCAAAATACCAAGCAAAAAGTACTGGGCCCTCTGCAAACGCACAATGGCAAAAAGCCATGTTTTGGGTGAGAGAGAATACTCTTGAAGGAACCATATTTGTTCATTGGTGGGATTATGGTTATTGGGTGCAATATCTCGGAGAAAGGCCAACTGTAACAGATGGAGGTCATGCAATTAGCTATTGGGACCATCTAATTGGAAGATATCTCCTGACAACACCTTATCCTGAAACAGCCCTAAGTTTTATGAAAACTCATAACGTATCATATCTACTAATAGACCCCACAGATTTAGGAAAATATGGTGCTTATAGTGGCATTGGAAGCGGACCAGAAGGGAACGATAGACTTAGTTGGATACTAACAATTCTTTCTGACCAAAATCAGATTAGAGAGACTCAAAATAGCACTATACGAATCTATAAAGGAGGAATCCCCTTAGATGAAGATATCACCTACACTAGAGATAATGAAACTACCTTTCTTCCGGAAGGGAAAGCTGTTTTAGGAGGAGTAATTATGGAAATGTCATCTAAAAAGGAAATGATTTCATTTACTCAACCAGAAGGAGTATTTATCTATAACGGAAAACAGATATATCTTCCTATAAAGTATATTTATTATGAAGGAAAAATTATTGAGTTCGAAAATGGTGTAGAGAGTATCCTAAGGATAATCCCAAAATTAGATGTTGTAGGGCAGAACTTACAAAAAGATGATTTGGGAGGAATAATTTATTTATCTCCGAGAGTATCAAAAAGTTTATTCGCACAACTTTATTTGATGGACGATCCTTTTAAAAAATATCCGACTCTGAAAGAGGCCCACTCTGAACCAGATTCTTTTGTAGAATATGTGAGGTCACAAGGGTTTAATACCGAAGATTTTATTTATTACCAAGGTTTTAGGGGCCCAATAAAAATATGGAGTGTAAATTACCCAGAAGGGATCATAATAAAAGAAGAATTTTTAAGAGTATCTGGAGAGTGGGGAGAATTTGATAATTTAACATTTGTAAAATGAAGTCTAATCATTCAAAAATTGCGATTATAATTGGGACTAAAGCAGAATTAATAAAATGCATGCCAATTATGTTGGAATTACAAAAACAAGGTGAACCTTACTGGTTTATACATACTGGGCAGCATCCCCTTGGAAAAGCTTGTGAAGAATTTGGAATAAAAAAGCCAGATTTTATTCTAAGTGAAGAACCAAAAATAAGCACTAAATTTTGGTCTAAGATAAATAAAATGTCTCTGATTTGGTTTATTCTTATGATTCCAAAAATAAAAAACTTAATCAAAAAATTAGATTTAAAATATGTCATATATCACGGAGACACTATGAGTACTGCTGCAGCTTCTATAGCGTCGAGCAAAATTTTAAATTTTAAAAAAAATTGGGACAATGTTCATTTAGAAGCAGGATTAAGAAGTGGCTCATTATTTGAACCTTTCCCTGAAGAAATTTCAAGACAAATCTCTGATAAATTTTCAGATACTCTTTTTGCTGTTTCTAATTTAACAGAGAAAAATTTAAAAAAATTCCCATCTAAAAAAATATTTCAATTTGGAAACACAATTATTGATTCCGCAACGATTGCCTATGATGTAGCAAAAAAAAGTAGCAAAAAAAAGGAGGGACCTTATGCTTTAATTAACATTCATCGGCATGAAAATCTAAGAAGTAAAAAAAGGATGAAAAAAGTTGTGGAAATTTTGAAGAATATTAAAATAGAGGGAATTTGGCCTCTACATGATAACACAAAATATTATTTAGAAAAATATGATTTAATGAAAGAAATTGTCAAAATGAGCAATATTAAAATTACTCCATTAGTAGATTATTTTACCTTCATCTTCCTATTATCAAATTGTACTTATCTGGTTACTGACGGCGGTAGTATTCAAGAAGAAAGTCTGATTTTTAAAAAACCTTGCGTATTGCTTAGAAAAAGAACTGAAAGAATAGAAGGGCTGGAAACAAAGATTAATTTTTTAACAGGATTAGATATTAATAAAGCCAAGAAGATTATCAACAAAATAGAAAGGGGTAAAATAGAGGTTAAAAATTTCTGCAACCCTTATGGAAAGAAAGGCTTAAGTAAAAAGATTCTTAAAGAATTACGTTAAATCTTCCAAACCAGTTTAAAACTTAAAAAATATGCCAACCCCGTAGCGACGATGATTCCTATTAGATTAGAAATTAAATAGTGTGTGCCTGATGTTGTTAAACCCCAAAGAATTAAAAAATTAACGCCAATTGTTATTGAACGCGTAATATGCCAATTAAATAAACGTCTAAGAAAATTCTTCTTCCCTTTCTTTCTTCGGTCATTAAATGTCCATACATCATTTAGTAAAAAGTTGCTCAACACTGATGCTTCTATTGCAATGATGCTTGAGTAGAGGTAGAATAAACTCCCAAACTCTGTTAATAAAAACAAGAGTCCTTCATTAACAATTATTCCTGAAAATCCGACGATGGCAAATTTAATAAAACGTTTTGAGGATTTTAACATAATGTGTTTTATGGACAAAAGTTTATAAAGATGTTCATAAAATTATTTTTATGCGATTGACTATTCTGATTCCTGCATATAATGAAAAAGGAAACTTGGAGGAATTAACATTAAGGTTCCTCAAGGTTTTATCAAAA
>JAHKBB010000088.1 GCA_018826445.1 Patescibacteria group bacterium
ACGGGCTGTTGGAAAAATTGTATTTGAATTTGGATGCAGATCTCACGCACGCAGGAAAATACCTAAACAAAGAAAATCTGTCGCTTCTGGCAAAGAAAATACCCATACTCAAAAAAGTTGAGGAAAGTGTGAGATTGACAGAGAAGTACCTGGGCAAAGAACTCGGGCCGTACAAACACACCCACCTTTTGCATAGGAATCTAACTTCCAATATTTATCACAAAATGCAGTTGAAAGAAGATTTCTCGGGGGAAATCGAACAAGCCGCGGCAATTCGCCATAGTCTCGGATAACCAACATCGGAATGCGTATAAATCCATTCAATCCAAACGTCAGCCTAATGAAATATCAAATTCGCGAGATTGTCGATGTCGCGCAACGCTTATCCGAACTCATTCCGGGCTTCAAAGTGGAGAATGAAAATATTGGCGATCCGATAGCACGGGGCTGGTCGGCTCCGCCCTTTTTGAAAGAAGCGATAAAAAAAGCCGCGGATGATGACAAAACTTACGGATACACACATTCAAGGGGATATCCAAATGCGCGGAAATGGGTGGTTGAATACGCAAAAAGATTTTCGCCTTCATCCACACTCGATTACGAATGTGTGCTTTTTGCAAGCGGGCTTGGCGCGGCCATTTCCGCGATATATCACATGCTGCCGAAAGGAGTTCGCGTCATCCAGCCCACACCTTCATATCCAACACATGCCTCAATGGAATCCTTTTCCGCCGGCGCCGAATCGATCGCGTACAATCTCGATCCCGACAATGACTGGCAACCCGATTTTGAACATTTGGAAAAGCAGATAGTAGATCATCCAGAGATCGCGGGCATACTCATTATAAATCCAAACAATCCGACAGGCGCTGTGTATGATGCCGCGACGATAGAAAAGATGGTAGCGCTCGCAGAAAAATACAAACTTTTTATACTTTCGGACGAGGTGTACTTTCGCATGGTCTACAACGGACACAAATACGTGCAGATAACAGACATTGCCCGCGGCAGAGTGCCTCTCATGGTGATGCGCGGAACTTCAAAAGACGTCCCATGGCCGGGAGGAAGATGCGGATGGGTGGAATTTCACAACGTGGATTTGGACGAAGATTTCAGGAAATACGCAGACTCAATAAAGAAAAGAATTTTGATGGAAGTCTGTTCAACAAGTTTGCCTCAAATGATTTTGTCAGACATATACGACGATCCGGGATATGAAAAATGGCTTTCCGACTACAACACACAGCTCGAAAAAAATAGTAATCAAATTGCCGACATCCTAAGCGAAAGTCCGTATCTAAATGTGAACCGCACAAACGGAGCTTTTTACATGATGCCTCTTTTCAAAGACGGCGTTTTAAATAATCGCCAGACTTTGCCCGTGCCAAACGATGCCGCACGCGAATACATCGAAAGGGGAGTATCTCGGAGGGATGTGCCTCTGGACTTGCGATTCTGCTATTATTTGCTCGCCGCAACAGGCATATGCGTAGTTCCGGCCACAGGCTTTTTTAGTCCGTATTTTGGCTTCCGCCTGACCACTCTGGACCGAAATGAAAAACGCAGAATCCGCAACTACAAACGCCTCGTATCTGTTATTGAGCAGTATGTGAAATCGGCATAGCCCCAAACGTTTGGGGTTGACGAAAGCGAAAGCTGACTTCTGTCTGGGAACGTTCCGGAGTTTACAGATTAAGATTGATCGTTTTTCCAACATGTTGGGGTCTTACAAAGAGCTTGACAAAACCGCTAAATTGTACTAACATAACACCCTACTTTGTAATCTTGTCAAGTCGTCCAATTCAACCAAAAATCCGTGCAGCAGATAGTACTTAAGGTTTTTTGGTGGCCGTGCTTAGCAAGTACAAGGTGGATCCTTGAAAACTCGCACTGTAAATTATGCAATAGATGGCCGTAAAGGCGACTGCCCAGCTTCCAACTTTCAAGTAAAAATTGGAGGTTGAACGGTTGCCTTTATGGCATTGGTTTGTCTTTTCTTTTAAACGTTTCAAACGGGGCATTGATGCCCCTGAAGGAGGTCCCATGAACGCTCTCAGAAAACTGGCCCTCGTGGCCCTCGCACTCGTCCTGGCGGGGACGGGATGCGTGCAGGACGCCGCCGACGACTGTTGCCAGGGTGAGGCGGTGACCGTCAACGTCGAGAATAACGTGACGGTGAACGTGTCGGTGCAGGTCACCGACCACGGGACGTACATCACCGAGGGGGACGTCATCACCTTCGTGAACAACGAAGGGGATGAGTACGTGCTCAACGTCAGCGATGACGACAATACGTACTACTACTACGACAACGACACCGTCGTCATCGTGCCCCCCCCGCCCCCCCCACCCCCACC
>JAHKBB010000089.1 GCA_018826445.1 Patescibacteria group bacterium
ATACTGATTTTGACGCTTTGGATAGTGACGCCTCCGCACTGGCCGAACAGGCGTATTGCATGAAAGATCATGACCCCGGAGGGCAGAGAGAAGGGCTTTTGTATCAGGATCCGGATGGAGTGCCTCCCGAGAACGGCTGCAAGTTTTATAGGGAAATAAGAGTTACGCCTGTAAGTGAAGAGGGGAAGGATAAGTCTATGGAGGTTGAGTCGAAGGTCGGGTGGTTTCATTCCGGGAAGTTCAGGACCGTTATATTAAAGACGGATATTCGTAACAATGTTTATTAAATGAGTAAAAAAGGATTTACACTTGTGGAAGCTTTGATCGCGATAGCGATATTTGTGATCGTGGGTACGCTCGCGAGTTCGATTTACGTTTACAATGTTCGGAATTATAAATACATCAGGGTTGAAAAGGAGCTTGCGGACGACGCTCAGTTTATTGTTGAAAGAATCGCGAAAGAATTTCAAGATTCAACGATTGATTATGAGGAATATTACAGCAGGTATGTGATGAAGGCTGATGGTTACGGAGAGAATTATGGGCTGTACGCCGGGCGTTTTTATAATAATTTTGGCGTAAACACGGGTCAAAATCCGCCGCTTGGAACTTTTGATGAAACTTCACAGATGGTAAGCGCGGCCACATGCGATCCACAGTGCGAGGGAGGGTGTGATAATCACGGATGTTACGTTTCGGATACGGATCCGTGGAATTACGACGAGCTTTATATGATTTCCGGTGACGGGGAATACAAGACGATATTTAAGTTTGATTATGCCAGCGGTGAAAACCTGATTAAGTATTTGAAGCTGACCGGAAAGGATACGGATAATGACGCTGTCTATGATGAGTTTGAAATTACGCAGGAAGAAGCGATTCTGATTCCGCCGCGGACGAGTGTTGAGGATTTGAGGTTTTATATAGCTCCTATTGAAGATCCTCGAAAAGCTTACGCGGAGGATAACCTTAGCGTACAGATGCATCCTCATATCATGCTTTATCTGGCGCTTGAGCCGGGAGAGGAAAATCAGAAAGGTTTGGATAAGGAGCGGCTACCGCGTTTTGAAGTGCAGACTTCTTTGTCGAGCAGGGTTTATCACGAAGTTCCAAGCCCTATTCCTACTCCTTAGAATGAAGACATGTCTATCTCTGGGTGTTTGACGAGTTTTTGTGCGAAGGTATGTTTCATTTCCGCGAGTTTTTCTTCTGTTTCAGCTTCAAATCGGAGAGTGAGGCAGGGGGTTGTGTTTGAGCATCTGACCGCGCCCCAGTTTTTGTCGTCGAATTCCACAAATGCCCCATCGATTGTGAGAGTTTTGTGATCTCTTTGGAAGTCCGCGACAAGTTTTTTGACCACTTCAAATTTCTTGTTGTCCGGGCAGGCGAGTTTGATTTCAGGAGTTGTAATGAGGGTTTCCAAGTCTTGGAAATGTTCAGAGAACGCTTTATCTGATCTTGAGATTATTTCCAGGATTTTTAATGTTGCGAGGAAGGCGTCGTCGAAACCGTAATAGTTTTCGCCGATGAACATGTGGCCCGAACATTCGCCCGCGAGCAGGGATCCGATTTCTTTCATCTTTGTTTCGATGAATGAGTGGCCGGTTTTGTATCGGAGCGGCTCCCCGCCTCTGTTTCGGATGTCGTTTTCGACGATCTTTGAGGTTTTTGTGTCGAAGATTATCGTTTCTCCCGGGTGGCGGGTGAGCAGGTCGCGAGCAAGGAGGATAAGCAAATAGTCCGCTGAGTAATGTTTCCCTTTTTCGTCCACAATTCCGACTCTGTCACCATCGCCATCGAAGCCGATTCCGAGGTCGGCACCGATTTCTGCAACTTTGGCTGAAAGGTCTGCGAGATTTTCCGCGGATTCCGGATTCGCTTCGTGATTTGGGAATGTTCCGTCGAGGTCGCAGTAGAGCTCATGCACTTCACATCCCGCCGCCCGAAAAAGTTCGGGTGCGAAAGCTCCGGTTGTTCCATTTCCTGCATCCACTACAATTTTCAGGGGGCGTTGGAGGAAAATTTTGCTTAGGAGTTCGAGGTTGTAGCCGGAGGCGATTTCTCGTTCTTCCAGGTTCCCCACACCTTCTTCGAAGTCTTCGCTTAGTGCGATCCGCAAAATTTCCCGCAATTCATCTCCGCATACTGAATGCGCGTTTTTCGCGACCACTTTTATCCCGTTATATTCTTTTGGGTTGTGGCTTGCCGTGATATTCATTCCTCCGTCAAATTCGTATTTACAGACTGTCCAGTAGATCATTGGGGAGGTCGCGAGGTTGATATTTGTGACGTTACAGCCTGACTCGATGAGTCCTATGATGAATGATTTTTGCAGTTTTTCTCCGTGAGTTCGGTTGTCACGGCCGACCACGAGGTTTCTGCCGTATTTTCGGATCATGTATGTGCCGGCGGCGCGGCCGATTTTGTAAATACTTTCCTCGGTGAGGTCTTTTCCCGCTATCCCCCTTATGTCGTATGCGCGAAAAATTTCCGGATTCATTTTTGAATGTTTTTAATGCGTGTGATACCGTCGAATTTCTCGATCAATTTTGCGACAGCGCTTGGTACCATACTTTGCCAACCCTTATCCTGTAGCATTTTTTCACGAACGTCTGTCGAGCAAATGTCATGTTCAAATTTCACATCGATTATCTTGTGTTTGCCCTGGTTTTGAAAGAGGGTTTTGACTAATTTTGAACCTGTTAATACGGCTTCGTACGGCGGGACGATTTGGTCAACGTGATCCGGCCAAAGTTCGTAGTTTAAAATGTTTCGAACGGGTGCGATACAGTGTTTTTCGGCTGGGATTCCTGCTTCCCCGAGCGCCGCTTCAATCATTTGAAACCTTTCGCTTGCCGTGAATGGATTGTCCGGCAGAAAACTGTCTTCAGCGGAACCGATTCCGATAATGACGCGGTCGAATTCTTTGATTGCTTTTTTCACCACTGACAAATGTCCAAGGTGAAACGGCTGAAAACGGCCGATAAAGAGTGCTTGTTTCATGTTAGTTGATTTTAATCACCGGAGGCATCGATGTTTTATGTTTATTCCGCTCCACTTTTGTGAATACATAATTCACGAGCAGAGGGCTCATGCCTTTGTCGATCATCGCCTCTTTCCCATCTTTATATTTTACAAGAACTTGGTCAAGTTTTTCGTATGTGAATCCCATTTCTTTTTCATCTGTCTGATCATTATACAGTTCGGCAGAAGGCGCTTTGTTGATAATTTCTTCCGGCAAGCCCATGTATGACGCGAGTTTTTTCACCTCCGTTTTGTACAGTTCCCCAATCACTTCGACGTCCGCGGCCATGTCCCCGTATTTTGTTCCGTATCCGAGCATAAGCTCGCTCTTATTTGAAGCCCCAAGGACCAGCGCGTTATGCGCATTCGCGTAGTTGTACAGGAGAATCATTCTGATTCTTGGCTTGATATTTATCGTGGAGCTCAAATTCTGGTCCCACGGAAGAAGCTGTAAATTCACCAAATATTTGTTGATTGTGATGGTGTGAAACTGCACTCCGAGGAACTTGCAAAGCTGTTTCGCGTGATTGATATTCTCGGCTCTACTAACCCCTGTTTCCGGCATAAGAAGTCCCACAACATCATTTGGCCCCAGAGCGTCTACCGCGAGCTTTAACGTTACGGCGGAATCAATCCCCCCGCTTACGCCAATCACGGCTTTTTTGCCGCCGTTTTTCTTGAAGAACTTTTTCAGCCCGGAAACCAGATTCTCGTATATTTCTTTCATATCATTTTTGGCTAAAGTTTTTGAGCGCTCGCTTAATTTCGAGGTCTTGGGACCTCTTTTTAAGACTTTCCCTTTTGTCGAATTTCTTTTTTCCACGGCAAATACCTATTAGGCATTTAATTATGCCACTTTTTAGATATATTTCAAGAGGAACACAAGTTGCTCCTTTCGCCGAGATCTGGCCCTCTATTTTGAGGATTTCTTTTTTATGCAGCAAAAGACGTCTTTTCCTGGTTGGATCATATTCTTTTTGGCTTGCGTGACGATATTTGCTGATGTGTATTTCATTTACAAAAGCTTCTTCATGCCAGACGTCGATAAATGCCCCCTTGAAGCTGACTTTTGCTTCGCGGCATGATTTTACTTCAGCTCCGGTAAGCTGAATTCCCGCCTCAATTTGGTCGAGAATCTCATAGTCAAAGAAAGCCTTCTTGTTTTTTGCGAGTGTCTTTTTCTCCATAGCGAAGCCATTCTACACAAAACGCCCGTTTGTGACTATATTTCAGCGTTTATTTAATCAAATCCGCGAATTTCACGTCCTCCAAGGCCTTTTCGATGGCGGCTTGAACCTGTCTCCACGCCTTTTGAGAAGCGCATTTTGACGAGAGTTTGCAACTGCTCCCTTTGCACAGACAGCTGACGACAGACATGTCGCTGTCCATCATTTTGATCATATCTTGAAGCGAAATTTTCTTGGGGTCTTTAATCATCAAGTATCCGCCTTCTCTACCACGCACGCTTTTTATCCATTTCCCTTTTTTGAATGGGATGATGAGCTGTTCGAGGTATTTGAGCGAAATATTTTCCGCTTTGCTTATTTCAGCCAATGAAACCGGCTTTTTCGTGAAATATGTTTGAGCAAGTTGCAATGCGAGCTGTAGTCCGTAGTGTTCTTTTGTTGATATTTTCGCGAAGAATGCCATAGCCGGGTATTAATCCTAGTCGTCTGCTAGGATTATAGCTCGGGCGGCGGGGGGAGTCAATAAAATATTTAAATTTCCGCAATGCGCCGATTATGCACCGATTTGGCACACCGGGAGGTGCCAATTAGGTGCATCGTTAAATTTTGGAAAAATTTATATCCCCAGCTTCTACATATTCAACTGCCAAATACCTGGTTTGGTGGTTGGATGCAAAATGGAAACATTATACGCGGATTAAGTAATGATATTATCCTAAAAAGACCCCAGTTTTTTTCTGATCTGTTAAATACAAGCAGTTCTTAATGTTTTACCGGACAAACCTCGCAATATTTTGTGGCATAATTTAACAGATTGAAAACCCCAACATGTTGGGGTTTTACAGGTGAGGATTAAACTATTTCTGTTTTTGCCCAAACGATATGTCAAGTGCGTCGATAAGGATTAAACTATTTCTGTTTTTGCCCAAACGATATGTCAAGTGCGTCGATTTGGAAAAACTGGGGTCTTTTTAGGAATGAGGGGTTGACAATAATCGTATGCCATGTATAATTCACCCCCGTGTATTACTAATAAATCAACCCATGCAAACCCCAAACGAAGAGCCAAATCCAAATCTAACCTCTGACTTTCTTTTAGACGTCACGGAGGAGGACTTAAGAAGACTGGATCAATCAGGTCTATATAAAATAAGGGAATATAAACATAGGGATGATAGATTCCCCGACGAAAGAATATTAGGTGTACATTACAAGGGAACCGCCGACCCGGCGGCCGCCGTAGTCATCAGTAATGAAGACGGTAGAGTTTACGCGTACATTCCCAAAGATTGGGTTGCCCGCCCGGAGGTACATTTAAATTTTTTCAATAGACTTATCCAAATCGCAAAAAGGTCAAACCCTTCAATGGAAAGCAAGCTTCAAGAAACAAACCCACATTTGACACCGAATCTGCTTCTGTCAGGTATAACAGCAGACGACGTAATGAAACTGAAAGAAGGCGGAAAATACTCAGTTGACAAACCAAGTGGAACAGGTGATGAAAGATTCCCAAATGAAAAAGTCATCAACGTTAGAAATTCTGACAATAGAGGGATACTGGCCACATTCGTAATAAGTTCTGCTACCGGAGAGATATACGTATGGGTCCCTCAAAATGAAGAAGAAAAACCTGGTGAATATATCAACAGCGCTATAACGCTTTTAGGAATCAATCGAGAAGAAGCCTAGGCATACTCAAAAGTGCCGTCCCTTGGATGTGCCTACCCCCGGTCAACCGAAGGTGGGTGCTTTCAGCTTTGGCCCACGAGCCAAAGAAATGTTAAGCTCCCTTAAAGCGAATGATAGAGAGAGTATATCCAAGGTTTTTAACGAACACTTTAGAGCAGCTCCACGATAAGTTTTTAGCCCTAAAAAGTAAAGCAATTGACCTTTACACCAAACCCGTTTTTATTGCTTATTCCAGCCAAAAATGAGCACCCACATATGTCAACTACAAGCGGCTGTATTTTGCCAAAAATACTCACCACAACATGTGCTACGTTCCAAGCAAAATAACAGATCTAACAAAAGAATATAGTGTCCCAATGGTCATTCCCAAAACCGAAACTCCGAACCATTTTCGTATTAAAAACATATCAATCACCAAAAACACAACAAAAAACATCGTCCCCTGTGTCAAATATCCCATATATCCGCGATGCCATCTTTCCGGAAGAATCAGCCCCAAAACTTTCGACCCATCCAAAGGCGGAATCGGGAGCAGATTAAAAACCCCGAGAAGAATACTCAAATCAAACACAGCCATGGTGAGGCTGTACACCGAATCAGGCATACTATCTCCAAAATACTTCAGCGGCACGGCAAGAATAATGGCGGTGATAAAATTCGACGTCGGCCCCGCGAGAGCGGTCAGAGCAGACCCTCGAATAGGGTTTCTGAAATTTCTCATATCAACCGGAACCGGCTTCCCCCAGCCAATCCCGATTATAAGAAGCATAAGCGTCCCAATAATATCCAGGTGCCGGAGTGGATTTAGAGAAATTCTCCCGCGATTTTTAGCCGTTGGATCACCAAGATAATTCGCCACCCACGCGTGCGCCGATTCATGGATAGAAATCACTAAAACTATCGCGATAACAAAATATAAGAAATTCATATCGCCCCGAATTCTAGCCCAAACCCTTCACATTATCAAACCGGCATGATAAAAAGACTGCGTACCAAGCCACCAAGGAGAGATGGCCGAGTGGTTTAAGGCGCACGCTTGGAAAGCGTGTGTGGCAGAAATGTCACCGGGGGTTCAAATCCCCCTCTCTCCGCCAATTTTCAGCTTTTAAGTTCTACTTCGGATTAGAAGAAATAAGTTTAATCACTTCTTTCTTCAGATTCTTAACATTTCCTCCCTTCGGGATCAAGGTGATCATATTGTCCAAAAAAACAACCCCCTTTCCCTGCTTAACCGCTTCTCTAGCCACTACCGAAATAGCGGCGGCCTTAAGCTCAGTAATCACAAGATCAAACCTCGGGCTTTTCGCCATATCCTTCTTCAATTTTGGCTGATTAGATAAATACGCACTCATCCCGACAATAGAACAGCCATAAGTTTCTTCTATATACTTTTTAAGAAAAGGAACACTTTTACTTTGGGCGGTAGTGGTCCAAAAAACTTTTTTCCCTTTAATGGATTGTAATGGAAACGGCCTCAAAACAGTCGTCGCAATTTGAGCCTTGGGATTAATTAAACGAATTTTTTTGATCAGTTGATTAATTTTTGCCTGAGAAACCAAAAAATCTTCACACATTGTCAGCACAATCAAGTCAGCGTAAGAAACTTTTAATGGAGTTAAATAACCTTCCAAAATATCTTTAGGCTGGGTTATGTCCATCAATAAAACGACTTTGTCGGTCTTTATTTCCGGGACACTGGCACCACTCCCTTCCAAAATGATACTGCCAGCGAACTTGTACTTTTCAGCCATTCGCGCACCTTTTTCAATTAAAGAAACCATTGTTTTTCCACTCATGCCACCGCCACAGCGTCGACATCCCAATGTGGGAACACGTGCGGTCAAAGCATCTTCAAAACAATCAGAGGAAGCATGAAGGCCTTGGTTTTGAATATCCAAAAGATAATTTGCGTCTATTATCATCTCATCCCCTCGCACTAAAATTGGGGTAGTGGGACCACCACGACTTAACGTAAGAATAATTG
>JAHKBB010000090.1 GCA_018826445.1 Patescibacteria group bacterium
GAATTTATCTTTCACGACGCCGAGATTTGGTCTTATTGTCGTAAATGGATAGTCCGCGATTTTTGGGCGTGCATTTGAAATGCGTGAGATAAGAGTGGATTTCCCTGCGTTTGGCATGCCCACAATTCCAACATCCGCTACGAGTTTGAGTTCCAGTGTAATCTCTTTTTCTTCTCCCGGTTCTCCGTATTCTGCGAAGGTCGGGGCTCTAAAAATTGAAGTTTTGAATCTGGTATTCCCGAGTCCGCCGCTTCCCCCCTCGGCTATGACAAATTCCACTCCTGTTTTTTCCATGTCCACGAGCAATTGGTCGTTTTTATACACCAGAGTCCCGATTGGGACTTTGAGAACCAAATCTTCCGCATTTTTTCCGTGCATTTTCTTTCCCTTTCCGTTTCCTCCCTTTGGGGCTCTGAAAAGTTTTCTCGTATTGAAATCCGCCAATGTGTTTATATTTTCGTCTGCTACGAGCACGACGTCACCACCGTCTCCTCCATCTCCTCCATCGGGACCTCCTCTTGCCACGAATTTTTCATGCCGAAAACTGGCGCATCCGTCTCCGCCGCTTCCTGCTATGAAAGTAACTTTTGTTTTGTCGCAAAACATACGCACATTTTACAGCTTTATTTCTCTTTTGTCTTGTGATAAAAATTAATATGTCTTTTATGCCCAGGTGGCGGAATTGGTAGACGCGCGGGATTCAAAATCCCGTTCTGGCAACAGAGTGAGGGTTCGATTCCCTCCCTGGGCACCATGATCTGTACCCCAAAAAGTGGACACAGGTCGGTTTTCTTTGAAATCGACCTTATCTCCTGTATTTATATCTAGCCTGGAAGTTGTTCTGCCGTTGACCTCAAGAACGTATTTGGCGTTTTCTTTCGGTTGGATGCTTTCGCAGTCGATCTGTTGGCAGGGTTGGAAATTCTCTTTGATATCTACAATCTCCTTTTCTGAATTTATCCAGATTACATCCAAAGGGATTAGTGTGTTTTTCATCCAGATCGGATGTTTATCTTCGTTATCAAATATGAATAGCATTCCGGCGTTTTCCGGAAATTCCTCTCTGTACATAAGGCCTTCCGTCCTTTTCTCATACGTTTGCGCCAATTCAACATCAAAGCAATGATCTTTTATGCAAACTTTATTTATATTTTCACAGCCGCTTGTCGTGAAAATTACGATTATTAATGTTGTGATTGCCAAAATCTGTTTCATACATGTGCAAGTTTAGCTAAAATGCTTGGTGTATGGAAGCAGTTATTGTCCATTATGGGGAACTTGCTCTGAAGGGCGGAAACCGTGATTTCTTTGAACGGGTTCTAATTCAAAATATTAAACGTGTTTTGGACAGACAAGATTACACCTCTGTGAACCAGTTATATGGGCGTCTTTTGGTTAATTTAAAGGAGGGGGCGAGTCAGAAAAGGGTGCGGAATTCGTTGATGCAAGTTTTTGGAATTGAGAATTTTTCCTTTGCGTATAAAACGAAGCAAAACATTGAAGCGATCGCGAAGGATGTGTTGCCATATGTGAAAAAGTGTAAATTTGAGACATTTGCTGTAAAAACCCGGCGTGGGAACAAAAATCTGCCTTTTAGTTCTGTGGATGTGAATAAACAGGTTGGAGGTTTTCTTTTGAAGAATGGGATTGATGCGAAAGTTAAGCTTAAAAATCCTGATTTTACTCTTCATGTGGAGCTTTTTGATAATGACGCTTTCTTCTATTTTGAAAAGATTCGGGGTCTTCAAGGGATGCCTTCCGGTACTGCCGGAAAAGTTGTTTCCCTGCTTTCTTCCGGATTTGACTCCCCTATCGCTTCTTTCAAGATAATGAGGCGAGGGGCGAAGTGTGTTTTTGCGCATTTTCATTCTTATCCGTATACAAATAAGAATTCGATCAATAACGTGAAGGAAATTGTGAAGATTTTGGAAAAATACCAGGGTGATTCCAAGGTCTACTTCATTCCTTTTGCGGATATTCAAAAAGAAATTATGACAAAGGCTCCGGAAGCTCTTCGCGTTGTTTTGTATCGCAGATATATGATTCGGATTGCGGAAATGGTCGCAAAAAGAGAAAAGGCCGATGCTCTCGTCACCGGCGAAAGTCTTGCTCAAGTTGCTTCTCAGACACTGAAGAATATGAAAGTGATCAATGAAGTTGCTACTTTGCCCGTTCTGAGACCTCTTGTTGGGATGGATAAGAAGGAGATTATAAGTATTTCACGTGAACTTGGTCTGGAAGAGATTTGTTCAAGTCCTTACGATGATTGCTGCTCCCTATTTACCCCAAAGCATCCTACGGTTGCTGCAAAACTGTCTGATGTTGAAAAAGCAGAAGTGAATTTAAAAGTTGAATGGCCTAAGCTAAGCTCGGTTCACGATTGATATTTCAATGTTATCCGATCAATCCCGAACTTTTTCGTCGTGCGGTTTGGCGTGTTGTAAATCCTAACACGTCTGATACCGCATCACCTTCTGATCAATCTCAAACTTTTTCGTACTCTTGTCGGGTTTCTTGCAAATCCGCCACCCGGCCGCCGGTTCGTGTTCGTTTGCGATCAGCCCGGCGTGCGCGATTTTGTGATGTGTTTTGCAGAGAGAAGTAATGTTTTTGTGATTTTTTGTCAACGCGAACCTGTCGGGATGATGAATGGTTGTTGACGGTTTGCTGCAACCCGGGAACTGGCATTTTTTCGGCAACGCGTGTTTCCTGAAAGCC
>JAHKBB010000091.1 GCA_018826445.1 Patescibacteria group bacterium
CTCCACATCCTCGCGTTTCTGCCGTATTCCCTGCATAATTCGTACAATTTTTTGTCAGTCATTTTTCAATTGGTTAATTATATTGAAATGCGCTTCAAACATACCAAAAAACACGACCAAAAACAACCCGAAAACGGCTCAGGAAAGCCATTATACAACATTTTCGAAAACCCAAAAACCAACCCGACCTCAAACACCCAAAATGGTGAGTAAAACCTCACCTCTGAGCTCATTTTGCAACACTGAACGACAAAAAACTCAAACAACCCGCGAAAAACCGCTCACAACGAAACCCGGCGCCAAATCCGAAACAGCGATTTTTTTGTCAACACATTTTTTACATCTTCCGTATGAAACTCTTGAAAACCACCAAAAAACCCATAAAAAACACCAAAAAATTGTCACCACGAAATCCACGCCTTCCGCGCAAAACTCTTGAAAACCACCAAAAAACCCATAAAAAACACCAAAAAACTGTCAACACGAAATTCCCACATTCATCACATCGCTCACCCCAAACCCAAATTCCACAGCTTTACCAAAAAGCCGTCAACACGATTTTCGTTACCGTCATGTGAAAACCTCAAATGTTTGGGGGGAACACAAAATTCCAGACTTTCCTAATCCCTTCTTTTATGGTATAATTTATTGATTGGTTATTAATAAATTACGCGATATAATTAATTGGAAATGGAAATTTTCTTAATCATATTAGGAGTAGCTGGGGCAATCGCATTACTTGCCCTTCTTGTTATATTCATTCGAAACAGAATGAATGCGTACAGGATGATGAATATGGTTTTCTTGAGGGTGATGATTCCAAGGAGAGAGTCAAAGGAAGAATCCGAAAAGGAAAGAGATCAATATTCTTCACAGAAGGACTTTAAAGAGATTACCGGTGTGGCGACTCAATTTTTTGAGGCTTTGCATGGCATGTATCACAAAGAGGTCGCTTATTTTTTCCTCGGGCAGGATTTTATTTCATTTGAATATGCCGTGATCGATGGGCTTGTGAATTTCTTCATAGTTGTTCCCCGTCATTTGGTTGGGCTTGTAGAAAAGCAATTAACAGCCTTCTATCCACATTCGTATGTGGAAGAATCTACTGATTATAATATTTTTCAAGAGGGTGGATATGCAACCGGCTGTTATATAAAGATGCAGAAGCACTATATGTTCCCTGTTCGTAAATTTAGTCAGATGACGTATGATCCCTTGAATAATATGGTCAATTCTCTTTCAAAGATTGAGAAAGATGAGGGAGCCGCAATTCAGATAATGATTCGTCCGAAAAAAGATACTTGGCAGAAGAGTGGACGAAAAGCCGCGAAGAAAATGTACTATGCGGGAAAAGACAGTGCGATGAGTTGGTTGAATCCCCTGACATGGATTCGGTCTTTTCATGAAATGATGGTTGGTGCCGGCGACGGCAATCAAAGCGATATGTCTCAGCAGTCGCATCGTGTGACTCCAATGACAGATGAGATTGTAAAAGCTATTGAGGAAAAAAATTCGAAAGTGGGATTTGAAACCGTTATCCGTGTTGTTGCTACCGGGAAAAACAAGCAACGTGTGAAAAGTAATTTATCTGAAATACGTGATGCTTTCGCTCAATACACCGCGCCTCAGACAAACGGTCTTACTTATACGAAGATTCATAGAGACAAGAATCTGGTACAGAATTTTATTCTGAGGAGATTCAGGAGAAATTCGCTTCAGTGGATACTTGCGAGACGTAGGACGATGATGTCCCCTGAGGAGCTGGCCTCCCTCTATCATCTACCGAATATAAACTACAACAAATCCACATACATTGCTTGGCAGAACTTCAAGGTCGCGCCAGCTCCCGAAAACATCCCTAAAGAAGGAATTCTTCTCGGACACAACATTTATCGTGGTGTTAAGAAGGAAATTCGCGTTCTCAACGAAGATCGATTTAGACACTTCTATGTCATTGGACAAACCGGTACCGGTAAGTCTTCTATGTTCCAGAGTATGATCCGTCAGGATCTAAAGATGGGGCGTGGTATATGCGTTGTTGACCCTCACGGATCTTTGATTGAGGATATCATGCCATTCATTCCGCGTGAGCGTGCGGATGATGTTATTTATTTCAATCCCGGAGATCTTGAGCGGCCTATGGGACTCAATCTTCTCGAAGCGGAAACTGACGACGAGAAAGAGTTCATTGCTCTTGAATCGATGAATATGATGATTAAGTTGTTTAACGAAGAAATCTTTGGGCCGCGTATCCAGGACTATTTCCGTAACGGCGTCTTGACCCTAATGGCGGATCCCGAAGGTGGCGCGCTCACAGATATCGTACGTTTGTTCACTGATGATGATTTCCAAAGGTTCAAGGTGGAGCACGTAAAAAATCCTATTGTAATGTCGTTCTGGAAACACCAAATGGCGAAGACGGGTGCTCGTGAAAAACAGGAGATGATTCCGTATTTCGCCGCGAAGTTTGGTCAATTTGTTACAAACTCAATGATGAGAAATATCATCGGACAGACAAAGAGCGCTTTTGACTTTACGAAGGTGATGCAGGAAGGAAAAATTCTTCTCATGAATCTTTCTAAGGGCAATACGGGAGAAGTCAACTCCAAACTCCTTGGTTTGATCACAGTTTTAAAGATCCAGATGGCCGCAATGAAGCGCCAAAAAATTCCAAAGGGGGATCGAAAAGATTTTTATCTCTACATAGATGAGTTCCAGAACTACATTACGGAAAGTATTGAAACTATCCTGTCGGAGGCCAGAAAATATCGTCTTTCTCTGAACATGGCGCACCAGTATCTCGGTCAGCTCGAAGAAGAAAAAAGTGGAATGCAGAAAGGGCACTCGAAGGTAAAAGACGCTGTATTTGGAAACGTTGGAACAATGATGTTCTACAAAATTGGCGCGCAGGATGCCGAGTTCCTTGCCAAGGAGATGGCCCCGGTGTTTGCCGAGCAAGATCTTATCAACATGGACAAATATAAAGGCGTAATGAAGCTTTCCATTGAAACACAGCCTAGTCGTCCGTTTAGTATTATCCCTCTAAATCCATACCTCGAGGAGGGCGACAAAGAAGCCGCAGAAGCGTTCAAACAACTTTCAAGGCTCAAATACGGCAGAGAAAGAGAATTTGTAGAGCGAGAAATCGTT
Source organism: Patescibacteria group bacterium (assembly GCA_018826445.1). Classification (GTDB taxonomy): domain Bacteria; phylum Patescibacteriota; class Gracilibacteria; order UBA1369; family JAHKBB01; genus JAHKBB01. The sequence continues at coordinate 3,151 of JAHKBB010000091.1, forward strand.
CGCAGAATAGGCGCAGACTTCTCCACTAACATTCCAAACGACCCCCTAAAGAAGTCAATATTCTAGAGATAGGTCAATCCCTTAGAGTATGTATGTCATTGAAAAATATGATATAATTTTCCGATAGAATAAAAATGAAAAACAAAAAAATACGAAAAATAGTTGCAAGTTTTCTTCTAACTGCGTTCGCATTTGTTTCATTAAACAACATTGCGTTTGCCGCATATGGAGAACAGGAAGAATCTACATACCCTTACAACCAAACTTTCAAAATCACCGCGTACTATTCCCCTCTTGAGGGTCAGGAAAGGTATGTCACCGGAAGTTATGAAAGTGATATTCGCTTGAATGGACGCGGCACAAATGGCGCGGATGGGACACCCGTATATCCCGGTATGATTGCGGCCCCAAAGACTTATCCTTTTGGATTGAAACTTAGAATACCTGGAATCGGGACCGTAGCCGTGCATGATCGCGGAGGAGCTATAGTACATGCCGGGGAGAAAAACCAAGATTACGACAGACTGGATGTTTGGATGGGATATGGGGATAAAGGTTTGGATCGAGCTTTAAATTGGGGCGCGAGGGTTGTTGAAGCGGCTGTTCTTGGAGTCGATGATGAAATTCAGGAAAGTGTGTATTTGGAGGGGTTTGAAGAAGCCGAGAAATTTATCCGCAGTGTCTATGCGAAACCGAAGCTGTTTACACATGACATTTGGTATGGAGCCGAGGGTGACGATGTGAAAAAATTACAGGAATTTTTGACCCAGCTTGGATTTTTCGATGATGCTGTTACCGGCAAGTACGGAGAAAGTACCAAGGAAGCCGTACTTGCGTTCCAGCTCGAATTTGGGGTGGTTGATACACTTGAAGATCTCGGGGCTGGGCATTTTGGTCCGCGTACAAGGCTGAAGATTGAGGCTGTTTGGGAGAAACGTAAAGAATCGCAGGTAAATAAGGTACATCTTTCCGCGGGATCGCTGGGTGATGATGTGAAACTTTTGCAGGAAGCTTTGAAAAAGCTTGGGTACAGCGTAGAAGTTACCGGCGAATATGATCAGCGAACAGTTGATGCTGTGTTTAAGTTCCAGTTGGATAATAAGATTATAAATTCGAATAGGGATCTAGGCGCCGGATATTTTGGCCCACAGACATTCACACTGCTCGCAAAGAGGCTTTCCATGGTAGATGCCGGAGACCTTACGGTTTCATATGTAGAGGATAACTCTGAATATAGCCTTTTGACTTTCAATTTAGCGTACGGCGATCACGGCCCGGCTGTGTACAAGCTGCAGTCTGAATTAAAGGCGTTAAACTTTCTTAGAGCTGAACCTACCGGATATTTCGGGAAATTGACCGAGCATGCGGTTTACAAATTCCAGCAATACAAAGGACTTGTGGCAGACTTGAGTTCTACAGGGGCCGGAGTATTTGGGCCGCTTACGAGATCAAAGGTGAATGAGGTTTTGGCGGCCAGATCGTACACAAACAGACTTATCGCGGAGAAACGGGGAGATGCTTTGGTAGCGGTTGTGGAAGTGGAAGAGAAAGAGTCTGTATTTGTGGCGGATTTAGGTTTTGGTGACAAGTCAGAGTCGGTAAAGACTTTGCAGGAAACTTTAAAAAAGCTTGGATATTTTGATGGAGTTATCACCACTGAATATTTTGGACAGCAAACAGCAAATGCTTTGCTCGCGTTCCAACTTGAAAACGAAATCATTTCTTCTACGGATGAAATTGGAGCCGGAAGACTTGGTCCTTCAACAAGAGCAAAGCTTAATGAGCTAATATAGTCTCTATTTCTTTTTCCAGAGCGCGTGCTTTTTTCTTAGCTTCTTTGACAGCGTCCGGGACATCTCCGTCCGGGGAATATCTCTTGTCCAGATCTCTGAGACGAGCGCGGAGGGTAACTTCTTTATCGTGCATCACGAGTTTGTCCGCGTAGTAAAGAATTTTTTCTTCCCATGTTGTGGGTGCGTTCCCCTCCTCAATAACAGATGTGAAATGGTGTTTTCTAATTATTTCCGCCAAGTGATTTTCATTCAAATTTCTTAGAACCATCGCCGTTATTTCCGAATCTTTCATACCTTCGTACATTGTTTGCAACTTATTCCACACTTCAATATCCTCGACCTTTGTGTTATCCTCAAATTTGTGAATGTCATCGAAGCACACGACAATCTTCGCCAAGTCATGCAGCAATGCCGCTTGTCTCAACCTTTTCAAATCAATATCAATGCCTCTATCAATAAGTTTCTTCCCAAGACGAATTGATATATCCGAAACTTTCTCCATGTGTTTGCGGATGTTTCTTGGAACATGGAATTCTTCCCATAGATTTCTGATCACACTATCTTCCATGAATTTTTATTAATCTTTTATTTTCATCTATGTATTCGAAAAATACATCAGTTCGAATGAATGGTAAAACTTTTTCCGCCTTTTCCGCCCATTCTATTATCACCGGGCCCTTTTCATATGCTTCTTCCAGCTGTTCTGCGAGGATTTCGTCAATTTCGTCCAAGCGGTATAAATCACAGTGAGAAAAGGTTCCATTTACGAGAGTATATTCTCTAACAAAGTTAAATGTGGGGCTCTTTATCTTTTCTCCGTCTATACCAAGTTCGTCCGCCGCTCCTTTCGCAAATATTGTCTTCCCCGTTCCCAAATCTCCATATAGGCAGATGGGATACGCCGAATTTCTTAAAATGAGATTGCGTGCGATATTTTTTGTCTCCTCCACTGACTTGGAGATAAGCTCTGTAACGGGTTGATTCTTGGTCATTTTTTTGGTATAATTGTATGAAAAACCAAAACAAAATATATGTCAAAAAAGGGGAAAGTAAAAGAGGAAAAAGTTTTGAATAAGCCTTTGGCTTGGTTGGTGATGATTTTATTTTTCATGGGAGCTATGTACGTGGTGAACTTAAATGCGACATTCCTTCAAACAAGTCTTCTACCTCAAAAAGTTCATGCTCCGTTTGATGGAACGGTATCACCTGTAAAGCAAGCTCCGGATTGGGTTTCTTTGAGTGGTGATCAATGGAATTACAATTATGAACAAATGGGTTCGAAAATGATAGATGCTCCTAAATATGATCCTGCCCGTCTCGCCATGCCTGTTTCAATTCTTGAATGGGGGAATGCCGAACACAACAAGATAAGGAATGAGAAGATCACATATCCTGTTGCATACATGGGAAATTATGAATTGGATGGAATGGAGGGTGTTGGAAGTCATTTGGCTGTGGATATAAAACTTCCTATTGGGACTCCTGTTTATGCCATTGCAAATGGCATCGTCACGAAAGTTTCATTACAGTCCAGTGGATTTGGGAAACACGTTGTTATCAAGCATGAAAACTTCCCCACCCTAAATGATTCAAGTGCCACGGAAACTCTTCATTCCTCATATTCCCATTTGAATGATGTGGTTATTCCGGAGGGAGCAATTGTCACAAAAGGAACACAAATAGGGACTGTCGGAAATACCGGCACAGCTACGACTCCGCACCTACATTTTCAAATTGACAACGATCTTGCTCCCTGGCATCCATATTGGGCGTTTACTTATCAAGAGGCCGTGGATGCGGGATATTCGTTCTTTGAAGCCATAAATTCGGGACTCGGAAAAGAGCGCGCATTGGACACAACAATAAATCCCATGAAATATGTTCAGAAGTATGCGGATTTCAAGCCGGCGGCGGCTGAGGAAGTTTCCGAGGATACCGTAGAAGATATCGTTGAAGATATCACGGAAGACGTTTCCGAGGACGTTTCTGAGGACATGGCAGAGCCTGCCTCATATAAATTTGACCACGATGGAGGATTTGAAGTTGGTGTTCCGGAGAAAGTTAAATTTGTGGTCAGTGGGGATTATCCATTTGGTTTCGATGAGCTTATTGTAATGTCCGCGTTCTCCGGCAATGCTGAGTTCGGACAAAAATTATTCTCTGGAATGAATTATTCCAATGGGGGTTTTGAATTTCATGTAATTCCTTTGAGTTCGGAGACTTTGAGAGTCCAGGCGACTCTAGGGGGAGAAGTTTTGCTAATTTCTAATCCAATTTACGCAAAATCGTTTACAGATGTTTCTGTCAGCCACACAAATTACTCCGCTATCAAATATCTTCAAAGAGAGGGAATCATAGCGGGATATCCGGATGGGACGTTCAAGCCGGATCAGACTGTCAGCAGAGTTGAAGCTTTGAAGATGATCCTTTCCGGAATTCAAAAGGATTTGGTTAAGACGGGTAATCTTCCGTTCCCGGATGTTGTGACAGACGCCTGGTATACAGACTATGTTTCCACGGCGTACGTATCAGGAATTGTTGGAGGATATCCGGACAATACTTTTAAGCCGGGCAACGCGGTAAACAAGGCTGAGTTCTTCAAGATTTTGCTTCTGGCTATGGAAGTGGACATGAATCCAAAACTCACAGAGAGCCCTTACACCGACGTGCCTACCGATGCTTGGTTTGCTCCTTATGTTGGCTTCGTTAAGGATAAGAATCTTTTAAATACGGTTGCGGACTTGTTCAGCCCTGAAGACGGCATGACTCGAGGGGATGTCGCCGAAGCAATGTTTAGAGTCATGATACTTTCGAAAACCAGCGCTGATACATTTTCAGCTAGTCTGGTGGATGGAATAGTGCTCTAGCGGCGGAAGCACGGTTCCGCTATTTTACTGGTACCCGCGACAGGATTTGAACCTGTGACCTTCGCCTTAGAAGGGCGCTGCTCTATCCAGCTGAGCTACGCGGGCTTAAAGTCGTAAGAGATTTTATATGTTCTTAATCATATTTGCAACTTGACAGGTATTTAAAAAAGGGGTACAAAAGTCCCTAAGATTAATGTTTTATTATGACTGTCACAAAAAATGCCGACGGTCCTTCGAATGAAGACGTTGTAGAAACGCCTTCCGGCGGCAAGGAAGGTGCGGATAAGGTGGATGTATTGCATGGTTTGTCCAAATGTCTTATTTTCCAGCGTATTACGGTTTTACTTCAGAAAATTAAAACCGCTACTGAAAACTTCTCAGGCCCCGAAGATATAGCTGTGGTTCAAGAAGCATATGCCGCGTGTGAAGAATTGTCTGATCTCTCTAAAAGTGTAGCCGTTAACCCTGAAACAGTCTTTGGTGTACTCGGGATAAGAAATGATGACAGGATAACTATCGGTATACAAGGGGCTTTTCACCATGTGAGCAATGTGTTGACTACTTTGATGGGGTGGTTGGGACTTGCTATTCAATCCCTTTTGCACAAAGATGACATTTCACGTCTAAGGGCCCTTTCCGGAGCAGTTTTAGAGTTGCAGAAAGTTATGAGACAAGTGTTTTACAAGGGGGAAAATATTATACATAGGGCAGATCATGCTTTTCCCAGCTTCAAAAAGAGAATTGAAGATATGGCTGGAGATAGAGATATTGAGTTCGTTGTGGATATCGAAGACAACTTGCCCGACAGGGGTGTTAAATTAAGTCTTAATCTTGTGTATATATTTGTCGCTTTAAAGGATTATGCGCGAAATGCCATAGATGCCGGTGCCGATAGGATGAAGATCATTGTGGAAGATCGTGATGGAACTCACGTGAAAATTAGAATTCAAAATAATGGGATTCCTATACCCGAGGGGGTGGTGTCTCGTATATATGAACCGCATTTCACTTACCATGCACCGGGTCAGGAAGTTGCATTTGGAGGAGCCGGGAGCGGTTCCGCCGGGATAAAATACTTCATTGAAGAGATGGGTGGAGGAATTGGAGAAATCGATTGCGAGAAAACGGAGAAGCAAGGCGGCCTTGGTGGGCCTGAATTTGTTTTTTACTTACCGAAAGCAAAAGGCTAAAATGATCACGTAATGCAATTACGCGAAGGCGAACAAATTATAAGGATCTATCACCATCACTATTTTCCGTTTATTACCAGGATGGTGAAGGTGCTTGCTGGGAGTTTGCCGTTCTTTTTTATCGCGTATCTGTTCTCCCCTATCATGAGTAACGCTGTTTTTATCGGTGTTAATATGTTTTTGGTGTTTATGTTTGCCGCTGTTGTGATTTATGTATCTGTGATTTATTGGTTTGATAGGCTTGTTATTACAAATCAAAGGGTCATTTATGTGGATTGGGTAAATTTGTTTGTAAAAAATGAAGCTTCAACCGGGATTCGGGATATTCAGGACATTGTGTCTGAAGAAAGAGGTATTATCAGATATATTCCGTTTTTGAATTATGGTCATGTGCGGATACAAACCGCCTCTCACGAGGCTTGTGTCAACTTTGAAGAAGCACCTGACGCTGACGGGATAAAAGATTTCATATATAATGTGAAGCGGCAAATTGTAACAGCAGAGACACATGATCAAACGGGAGGACTCGGAGAACATCATGAATCCGAAGAGCACAGAGCAATTGGCTAAGTTTGAGACCACTTTGAGGCCAAAGGTTTTAGGTGAGTATATTGGGCAAGAGGAGGTAAAGAAGAACTTACTTATTTCTATGAACGCCTCAAAGAGAAGAAATGAGCCTCTTGAGCATGTACTGCTTCACGGTCCCGCCGGTCTTGGAAAAACAACCTTAGCAAATATCATTGTTCACGAAATGAGGGTAAATATAAAAGTAACTTCCGGACCCGCTTTGGAAAAGCAGGGGGACTTGGCTTCCATCATCACGAATCTGCAGGAGAATGATGTTTTGTTTATAGATGAGATTCACAGGCTAAGACCAGTCGTGGAGGAGATTTTGTATACCGCGATGGAGGATTTTGGTATTGATATCATAATCGGAAAGGGGCCGTCCGCGAGATCCATGCGGCTTGCTCTGCCGAAGTTCACTTTGATTGGAGCGACTACAAAAATGAGTATGCTTTCCTCTCCTCTTCGTGATCGGTTTGGGCATGTGTTTAAGTTGGAATTTTATACCGTTGATCACATTAGGGAGATCATTATGAGATCCGCGAAGATCTTGAAATGTGAGATTGAAGAAAAAGCCGCGGAAGTGCTGGCTGGATCTTCCAGACAGACTCCGCGTATCGCGAATAGGCTTTTGAGACGGGCCAGGGATTATGCCGATTACAAGGGCGTGAAGAAGATCGACGAGAAACTAGTGAAGGAAAGTTTGAACTCCTTGAATGTGGATCATCTCGGGTTGGATAGAACTGACCGTGAAATTTTGAGTTCGATCATCGATAAGTTTTCGGGTGGGCCGGTTGGGCTGAATACTATTGCGGCCTCGGTCGCAGAGGAGGAAGCCACACTGGAGGACATTTATGAACCGTTCTTGTTGCAGCTCGGATTCATCGAACGCACACCCCGAGGCCGCGTCGCCACTCGCAGGGCATACGACCACCTCGGCTTGCGGAAAGACCTATTTTAACTTCCATTTTTTAGGGGTTTGTGCTTATAATTGCTCACCTAATTCATAAATACTTAAAACATGAAAACATGTAAATTATTTACTGGTATTCTTTTGGGCTCTATCGCGCTTCTAGCGTATGGTTGCTTTGGGTTCACTGAAAAGACTGCCGAACCTACTGACACAGAAGTGAAAGAGTTTGAACTGATTACTTGGGAAGAGTATAAAGACACTGATTTCGGAGTCTCTTTTAAATACCCTTCAAATTGGGAAATTGAAAAAGATGACAGCGAAATTCTAACACTTACTCCGATAACGACTGAAGACGCTCCGAGTCCTTATTTTGTGAAACTTGTTAGATTGGATAATTCAGCAAACAAACCGGCACCGGAAGCTTTGAACTTTGCTGACAACTATTCAATGAGCAAGATCGGAGTTGATGATCTTGTTGCGATCAAAAGAGCTGAGCCGCCTGAAAGTTTGAGTCACTTCTATTATGTGGAAAGGTTTCCTTACATTTACAAATTCGTTTACATGAATTTGAGCGACAGACTGGATTACATAACGGATCAGGCTTTCTATGAACTTCTCAGTTCATTCAGATTTATTCCTTATACAGGGGAAGAAGTCGCTGTTGAGGAGGACGCGGGTGTAGAAGAACCGGAAGAAGCTGAAGAAGACGTTGAGGAGGACGCGGGTGTAGAAGAACCGGAAGATGTTGAAGAGGAAGTTGAGGAGGACGCGGGTGCAGAAGAACCGGAAGAAGCTGAAGAAGACGTTGAGGAGGAGCCCACCGCCAGTTCGAACACTCAGCAGCTTGTTAGCGGGCCGTATAAGTTTGAGGCTTCTGTACCATTAAATTGGTATTACCAAGGTGCTCACTTTGGAGGTACTGATGGAATCCTTCACAGATACAGCTTTAGCGCGAAGGAGGATGGAGACTCAATTGCTGCCCTGGATATTGTTGATGAGGCTATGCCATCCGGATCAAATTCGGTAGATGGGCGGAGCGTTTCAAAGACAGTTGCGGGTGGAAAAGTTATTATTTACGTTAAACTTTCAGATCAGGTTTACAAGATCGTTGCACCTGAAGACCTGGAAAATGCCGCCGACGCAATTGCATTAAGCATCGTGGAAACCGAATAACTATTGACATCCATTTATTAGCACTCTAGAATGCAGAGTGCTAGTTTGCCGGATCAAGAAATAAACCATTAATTCAAATAAAGTAAAGTCGTTTTAAGGTTGAGGGAGTTTTAACGGGTTGGATTTTATTATAGAATCTATAGACTTATTTAGATAATAAATTAATAAAAAATATAAAATGCCGGATTTTGAAAAGTTCGATAAATTCACGAAGGAGGCGAAGCAGGCGCTTATATACGCTCAAGACAAGGCCAAAGAGTCTAAATTGAATTATGTCGGAACCGAGCATATTATGCTCGGGATCCTTTCACAAGAAAATTCTCTTGGAGCTCAGATTCTTATAAGTTATGGGATTTCCTTGGATAATGTGATGCTTGTCCTTAAAACCGTTGGCAGAACAGGTCCAACTACGAGTAGCGCAAAGGGGCCCAGCGGTCTTAGCGGATTCGCAAAGAAAGTTATAGAGGATGCGGCTAAATGCGCGCAGGAGCACAATCATTCGTTTGTAGGGACCGAGCATTTGCTTTTCGGACTTGTAGCTCAGGACAATACAGCGGCTACCGTCATCCTGGAGAATATGAAGGTAAATCCTCAGGACGTTAGGGATCAGGTTTTGGGGGCTTTCGAGAAAGCCAGAGACGTGCAATCGCAAAAGAACATGCCTCAAACTATGAACCCTATTGAGTTTTTACTTTCCGGGCTCCATGGAGTTTTGGCTGGAAATGCGGAAAAAGAGCAATTTAAAGACGCTTACAAGCACAAAGAAGGACCTTTTGCCGGAGCGGCTTCCGGAGCAAAGAAAGGATCAAAGACGCCGGCGCTCGATTATTTTACAAGTGACCTTGTGAATGAATGCAGACAGGGCAAAGTTGACCCTGTTATTGGAAGGAAGAAAGAAATAGAGCGCGTTGTGAGTATTTTATGCAGGAGAACTAAAAACAATCCCGTGATCATAGGCGAACCCGGGGTTGGTAAAACCGCTATTGTTGAAGGTCTTGCTCACGCGATTGTTAATGATGACGTCCCGGATCACATGGCCAATAAGAGAATCCTTTCTCTTTCCATGACTTCTGTTGTTGCCGGAACCAAGTACAGAGGTGAATTCGAAGAGAGAGTTAAGCAGATTTTGGAAGAGGCTGCGGGACAAAGTGATGTAATCCTTTTCATTGATGAAATTCATACCGTTATCGGAGCCGGATCCGCTGAAGGAAGTTTAGACGCGGCAAACATTTTAAAACCGGCACTTTCCAGGGGAAAAGTTCAAGTTATTGGTGCAACTACTACAAATGAGTACAGAAAACATGTGGAAGACGATGCCGCCCTTGAACGAAGATTCCAGCCGATTATGTGTAGTGAGCCTACTGAGGAAGATTCACTGGCTATGATGAAAGGTCTTCGAGAAAGTTTTGAA
>JAHKBB010000092.1 GCA_018826445.1 Patescibacteria group bacterium
GCTGAGCACATCCAAAATTATCTAAAAGAGCGCGACGACAATTTCTCTCCACTTTTCTTAAACCACGGCCGCACAGCAAAAAACGAGGACATTTCACTCGGGGAAAAACGCAGACTGACAACGGTCAGCATCGAAAACATTGTCCGCAACCACTCCCGCAAAGCGGGGATTATAAAAAAAGTTACTCCTCACACACTCCGCCACTCATTTGCGACAGAACTTCTTATCGCGGGCGCCGACATTCGCTCCGTACAAGAGATGCTCGGCCACTCCTCAATTACAACAACACAAATCTACACTCACCTCACGAATAAGAAGCTGAAGGAAATTCACAGCCGCTTTCATAAATAATTCCATTGAATGTGGAGGGAGTATGTGTTTTTCAATTTGTAAAATAGTAAAAAAACAAAAAAATAAAAAATTTTCACTATTTTACCTTTTTGAAAATGAAGTATCCTAAAATAACCACTTTCATTCTCGTAAGAAATTCTCTATATTATTGGCATATGATCGAGCTTTTCAATATTTCGAAGAAATACAAAGGGAAAACCGTCCTGGATAACATTGACTTGAGCATCCAGGGACGCGATTTCGTTTCTGTTATCGGTCCATCCGGAGCGGGAAAATCCACTTTGCTTCACATTCTTCTCGGCACGGAGCGCCCCTCAAAAGGGATTGTGCAAATTGACGAATTCAATATTACAAAAATGAAGAACAAGGCTCTTCACGAACTTCGAAGAAAAATCGGGATAATCACGCAAGACGACATGCTTCTTCCGGAAAAGACAGTGTATGAAAATGTCGCATTTGCATTGGAAATTTCCGGATATAAAAAATCGTACATCAAGTCCAGAACTTCGGACGTTCTTGAAATAGTCGGAATGATTGAAGATAAAAAATCTTTCCCGCGTCAGCTTTCCGCGGGGGAGAGGAAGAAGGTTGCGATTGCAAGAGCTTTTGTAGTTGCGCCGCAACTTTTGATTGCGGATGAACCGACAGCAAGTCTGGATCCGGAATCTGCACACGAGATTGTAAAATTATTACTCGAAATAAATTCAAAAGGAACAACTGTTATTCTGGCGACACACCACAAAAGTTTGGTTGATTTTGCAAACAAAAGAGTTATACGCCTTGAGGCCGGCAGAATTGTCAGCGACAAAAAAGAAAGCGGTTACCATCACAAATAATGGCTACGTATAAAGAAGCAGGGGTAGATATAGAAAAAGGGGACGAGTGTTCCGCGATTGCGTATGCGTACGCAAAGCAAACTTTTTCATCTAGAAAAGGAATGAAAGGAGAACCCGTAATAATTGAAGGCGGATTCACCGGCGCTATCGACATGGGCGACTTTTACCTCGTACAAAATGACGACGGAGTCGGTACGAAAATGATGATTGCGGAAGCCCTCGGAAAATATGACACACTTGGATACGATCTCCTCGCGATGGTTGCGGACGACGCGGCTTGCGTAGGAGCGGAAGTTATTTCAATTTCAAATACAATAGACGTGGAACACGTCGACGCGAGCATTATAGATCCTCTCATGGCAGGTCTCGCGAAGGCCTGCAAAGAACACAAAATCGTGATTCCGGGCGGCGAAATAGCGGAGCTAAAAGACATGGTCAACGGATACGTTTGGAATGCGACCGCAGTCGGAATTGTGAAAAAAGAAAAGTTCATAACAGGTGCAGGCGTCAAGGAAGGCGACACAATTATAGGCCTTCGCTCGGATGGCTTCCGCTCGAACGGCTTCACTCTGGTTCGCCACATACTTAAAGAAAAATTCGGTGACGACTGGGTTCACGCAGACTACGGCAACGGCAAAACCTGGGGCGAAATGGTCCTCACTCCTTCGAAAATATATCACTCATTTATACTCGATCTTCACGGACGCTTTGATGAACAGCCGAAGGTTGATCTAAAAGCAATAGTTCACATAACGGGAGGCGGCCTCCCGGGCAATCTTAAGCGTGTCCTCAAAGGCGCAAATCTCACAAACCTTCCGGAGCCAAAAGAAATGATGCGGAAATTAAAAGAACTCGGCAATGTGACAGACGAAGAAGCATACAAAACCTGGAATATGGGGGTTGGCATGGTTCTGGTCTCCAATGACGTCAAAAAAATTCAGGAAATCGCAAAAAAACACGGAATCGAAGCTCAAGTCATCGGGAAAGTCGCCGGAAATGTCATAAATCTTTCATAATTTTTTCAGAAAAATTTAATGTCCGCGTGCTAAGGTGGCCTCAATGATTCCTTGTTTACTAAATGAAATTCCAGACCCGCCTAAAGAGCTTTTCATCAAAGGCGAACTCCTCGAAGATGAGAAATATATCGCGGTCGTTGGCACCAGAAAAGCTTCAAGCTACGGCAAAAAAATCGCGACACAAATCGCCCGCGATCTGGCGGGCCTCGGCATCACCGTCGTGAGCGGCCTCGCTATCGGAATAGATACATACGCCCACGAAGCCGCATTGCAAGCGGGCGGCAGAACAGTGGCGGTACTCGGCTGCGGCCTGGACCAAATATATCCTCCACAAAACAGTAATTTAGCGAAAAGGATCATAAGAAACGGAGCTTTAATCTCCGAATTTCCGGAAGGAACAGAACCGGCAAGGTACAATTTTCCACACAGAAACAGAATCATAAGTGGGCTCTCCCTCGCCACGATAGTCGTCGAAGCCGGCGAAAAATCCGGAGCCCTCATAACCGCGAGGAAAGCCATGGATCAGGGGAGAGAAGTCTTTGCGGTCCCGGGCGACATTACTCGCCCGCAGTCAAAAGGCGCACTGCTGCTTCTAAAGGAAGGAGCGCACCCTTTTACGGACACAAAAGACGTTCTGGAGAACTTGAAACTACAGTCCGACATAATTTCACACATCAAACAACACAAAATGCAATCTTTAACCAGCGAAGAAAAAGAAGTTTTTGAACATATTTTGCACGGCGAGGAGGTCGCAAATGAAAACATCATTCGAAAATCAAGTCTCCATATTTCAAAGATTCAAAGTGTCCTGACTTTGCTCGAACTCCGCGGACTCATTGAAAGGACAAAAACTGGCATGTATGTGAGGTTATGATAGAATCGATCACATGAGAGCAATTCACATCAAAACTCCATACAAAAACCCAAAAGGACGCATTTTTTCGTGGCTGACACTTATGTATAGCCTTGGAATAGGCCTCGCGCTGCCGATAATTCCAAATTTCATAAAGTTATACGTCCACACAGATCAAAATGTAAGTTTGTTTTTTGTCGCACTTGCGATTGTTGCGCTCTTTAGCGCGCTCACAAGCTCATTTGTATTCAGAAGATTCAGTAGGACAAAAATACTCAACCTCAGTTTGCTTATGGGCGGCTTAACCTTTGTCGCACTGCCGTTCGTAAGCAATATTTGGGAGCTTACGGTCATAGAATTCGTCCATGTATGGTTCAGGATCGTGGTATGGATTTCGCTGTCACTCTTCGTATATGACTACACCAAGAAACAACATCTGGGAGAAGCCGAAGGAACATACTATACCTTCAACAACATAGGATTCCTTATTGGGCTGTTTGCCGGTGGATACATAGCCAGTAGATATGGATTTGAATACACATTCTACCTCGCGGGAGCGGTTTTGATGTTTACACTCCTTTATGTCTTACACCGGCACTTCGTCTCCAAGCACACGGAAATTAAATACCAAAGCACCAAGCTTTATAATTTAAAATCCCACAGAAATTTGTGGGCAAATACCATCGAGTATTTCAAAGACAATGATCGACGCAAAGCATACTTGGCATCACTTGGTCTTAGTATGTGGTGCTGCTTCAAGTACACATATATTCCGCTTTACGTCGTGTACAAAGGGTTTCAGGCAGATCTTTCCGGTCTGATCCTCGCTCTAAGCATACTTCCCCTGATCGCAATGGAAAGAATGATGGGGAGATATGCGGACAAACATGGGCTTAGAGGGCCTGTGGCATTCGGATTACTACTCTATTCATTTTCATTGTTCCTGGTCTATTCAATAGACTCTGTAATGGCGGTTCTAGTTCTAATGATAATAGCAAGTGTGGGAACGGGAATAATAGAGCCACTCAAAGATATGTACATATTAAAACACGTTGAAAACAGCGAAGAGGAAGCTTTCTACGGAGTATTCAGAACATCAGACTCAATCGGAGCCCTTCTGACACCACTTATAGGAGCCATAGCGTTTATGTACGGCTCATACGGAATACTCTTCATCAGCTTTTCGGTAATGTATCTGTTAATGGCAACAGCCTTCGTTAGACGTTCTGCTGGATAACTCTATGGACTTCCTCCAAAGTTGTTTTCCCCTGAAGTGCTTTTATAATACCGTCCTCCTCCATTGTGATCATTCCTTTGTTTCGCGCAAGTTTAAACAATTCAGAGGCCGGAAGCTTCTGCAATATCGCATTTTTCAATTCATCATCCAAAACAAGCATCTCAATAACATTCAGTCTGCCCCTATAACCCGTATGACTGCATTTTTCACAACCTTTCGGATAGAAAAGTTTTGCGGGGATTTCAATGTTAAGCTCGGGCTGAACCTCCTTTGCACTGGATAAAATTTTCCCAAATTCAATGCGCTCAGATTCCGGAATCTCTTTCTCTTCCTGGCAATCCGGGCAAAGTTTTCGAACCAATCGCTCCGCGATAATAGTGTACAGTGAAGGAGCAATCATGAATTCCGGCAGCCCAATATTCACAAGCCGCGGAATAGTTTCAACAACACTATTCGTATGGAGCGTACTCAAAAGCACGTGCCCGGTGAGTGCGGCCTGCGCCGCGGTTTCGGCCGTTTCTTTGTCACGAATTTCTCCGAGCATCACGACATCCGGATCCTGCCTCAAAATAGACCTGAGTCCGCTCGCGAAAGTATATCCGCGTTTCTCATTTATCTGGCTTTGCGAAATTCCTTCCAAATGATACTCAATCGGATCTTCCAGTGTAATAATCTTATTCTCCGGAGTGTTCAAATGCCCAAGCAGTGTATAAAGCGTAGTTGTTTTACCGCTTCCGGTCGGCCCGGTCACGAGAATCATACCCTGGGTAATTTCACAAACTCTCTGTATCGTTTCCAAATATCTTCCCGCAAAACCAATATCCTCAAATTTATAAATTTTCTTCTTGTTATCTAGGAGTCTGCACGCAAAAGTCTCACCAAATTCAGTGGGGAGCGCAGAGACACGAACATCAATCTTCCTATCATTCAGTATAAAATGATATCGGCCGTCCTGAGGTTCATTTGTCACATTCATTTTCATTTTTGCCTTGTATTTGATCTGGTTTGCCACATTTTTGAACACATTTTTGTCGAGGTCGAAAATCTTGTGCAGGATGCCATCGATTCGAAACCTGATTCTGACAGACTTCTCTTCGGGCTCATAGTGAATGTCAGACGCGCCGGATTTTACAGCTCCAATGTCAATGAGGTTCAAAGCCTCCTCTGAGGTCGATTTCTGAATCTTTTCTTTAAGGGCAGAGAGATTTTCGACCTCCTTTTCATAAGCCTGAAGCTTTTGCTCCTCAACTTTAGTCACGAGCTCTTTCTTCGTCCTATACTGCGGTCCTTGATATAACTTCAAAGCGGCTTTTATTGATTCCTCTGAAGCTAAATTAATATTCAACTGATACCCTTTTCCCCGGAGATCATCCAAAACGGTCTTTGTGTACGGTCCATTTGGGTCTGCAACAGCCACTCGAAGCTTCTGTCCAACCCGGAAAAATGGCATTACCATGGCTTTCTCAGCAACATCCGGCGTCAAAATATAGAGCAAATCCGGGTTTATCGGCATTTTCTCAATATCCACATAAGAAATCCCGAGTTCTTTTGCCTTTTCCATCAAAGCCCTCTCCTTGAACCCGCGATTTACCTGGGACAAGACGTATTCACTGCCCTCTCCGGAAGGCCGTTCTTGCTGAATCGGAGCTTCCGAAGGCAGTGGCGCACCGCCGGATCCCACAGTTTGCGCGGAACTTCCAGTCTGTCCCTGGGTTTGGTTTTTATTTTCTTCAGTCATCAAAGCATTTTACCACAAAAACTATGTATTTGGAAGCCCTGGGAGGGGAAGTCCCGGCATAACTTTTCCCGATTTTCACTGTGTATCTAAAAAAATTACTTTAATGCGGCAACGATCTTTTTCGCATCTTCCTCAGAAATTCCCTCGACTTCGGTAAGATCCTTCGCGCTCAAACCTTTAAGCTGTTCAACAAGTGTAAGATTTGCAGTCGCAAGTTTCCCGATAATTTTCTTATTGAGTTTAAGGTCTTCGACTTTCGCTCCTTTCGCGGCTTCCTTTTCCGCGGCTTTTTTAGCTTCCTTGTCCTCAAGCTCGGAGATATCAAGGATATCCAGTTCAAGTCCAACAAGCATGGAAGCAAGCCGCACGTTTTGACCCGTCTTGCCGATGGCAAGAGGTCTTTGATCCGGATTTACATAGATTAAAGCCCTCTTTACCCTCTCGTCGACTTTGATATGAACAACCTTTGCGGGAGAAAGAGCGGCTTTGACATATTCCTCCACGCGGTCAGACCACTGGATTATGTCGATGCGTTCTCCGGCAAGCTCATCCATAATGTTTTGAACACGAACACCTTTCTGTCCGACGCAAGAACCAATCGGATCAATCCTTTCATCAGAAGAA
>JAHKBB010000093.1 GCA_018826445.1 Patescibacteria group bacterium
CCACCATTGCGGTTACTGTTGTCTTTCCATGTGTTCCGCAGACGGCAATTACTTTGTATTCGCGTGAAATATCTCCAAGCGCTTCGAAGTACGTTTTGCAGGTCAACCGATTGCTCCTTGCCGCCTGAAGTTCCACATTTTCCTTCGGAATTGCTTCTGAATATATGACGAGGTTTATGTCCTCCGGAAGATTTATTGGATCGTGCCCAATATCCACTTTTATTCCTTCACCTCGTAGATCATTCAGCAAATCGGAGTCTTCTATGTCAGATCCGCTTATCTCATGTCCGCGTTCGTTATATATACGTGCCAAAGCACTTGTTCCGATCCCTCCGATCCCAATCAAATGTATTTTCATATCAGATTGATTAGTGGCAAGCATTATGCTACATTTTTGACTGCTTTTAAAGGCTTTTTATGCGATTTCACTTTAATTACTCATCCAATTTAACAAAGCTAATTATTATTGCCGAGTTTTGCCTTGTAGCGTATTTGCTTTATTCGTTAACTTCAAATGTTTACCAAAGTTATCAAATAGACAGGTATATTAGTCAGTTTGAGGAAGAGAATTTCCGAATTGCCGTGGAAAATGCGCAGCGTAGTGAAGATTACGCCTATTACACTTCAGAGCAGTATGTGGACAAGATCGCGAAGCAGAATCTTGGGCTTGTTAATTCCGGCGAAGAAGTGATCGTTATTGCTCCTGAGGATAAATTGATTGCGGAAAATGAAGCGGAAGCTATGGAGGAAGCAAGGGAACTTTCTATATACGCTCTTTCAAATCCACAGAAGTGGTGGAAGTTTTTGACAGAGAATTAAAATTGACTTCTGTTAAATTTTCTATTAACCTCCTATTGCTCTTTCATTATAGGTTGGATAACGGCGCGGGGTGGAGCAGTGGCAGCTCGCAAGGCTCATAACCTTGAGGTCGGGGGTTCGAATCCCCCCCCCGCAACCATGATCTGTACCCCAAAGATTTGATATTTGGCACGCCTCTGCTGTATATTTCTCTCAGTAATTAATGATAAACCATGTCTTTGCCTGGTTTTCTGCTGGAAGACAGGGACGAGGAGTATAAGATTCCTTTATATGTTCCCGCTGTTGTTCGTAGTACTTCCAAAATTTCACGTAAAGATCGCTTAAAAAAGATTCAGAAAAATGGGTTTAATGTTTTTCGGTTGGATTCCGAGGATGTGACCATTGATCTTCTAACCGATTCCGGAACTGGGATCCTTTCCGATATTCAATTGAGCAAAATGATGCTTAGTGATGAGTCGTATGCCGGCGCAAAAAGTTTTTACAAGTTAAAGGAGAGTGTAAACAAGATTACCGGTCTTCCGCATGTCATTCCCACCCATCAAGGCCGTGGAGCTGAAAGAACCCAAAATGCCGTCATGACTGCGCCACTTGTCCGAAAAGATATGCAGCGGCTTGCCAAAGGAAAAAAACTGAATGCAAAGGACGCTATGGATCTTATCGATGGAAAGGGTGACTTTGTTCCCGAGATATATGTTCCTGGAAATACTCAGTTTGATACGACTGTCGGGAATATTGAGTTTGTGCACGCTACACCCGTAGATCTCACTATTGATGAAGGGAAAAAAGCCAATGTGATACATCCATTTAAGGGGAATGTTGATATAAAGAAGCTTGAAAAGTTTTTGACAGATCTCGCGAAGAAATTTGGCAAGAATAAGGTAAAGGATCATGTGCCGTTTGTACTTTTGACCATAACTTGCAATTCCGGCGGCGGGCAGCCCGTTTCGATGAAAAACATCAAAGATACTGGAAAAGTTGTGAAGAAATATGGACTCCCTTTATTTTTCGATGCCGCGAGGTTTTCCGAGAACGCATTTTTTATAAAAATTCGTGAAAAAGGATATAAAGACAAAACCATTAAAGCAATTGTGCGTGAGATGTTTGACCAGGTTGATGGATGCACTATGAGCGCAAAAAAAGACGGGATTGTGCCGATGGGAGGATTTTTGGCTGTCAGGGACAAGGATCTGTATGAGGATTTGGCTAATGCGAATATTTTATTTGAGGGCTACAAGACATATGGGGGAATGTCCGGAATGATGATGGAAGCCGTGGCACAGGGGCTTATGGAGTCTACCGAGTATGATTATTTAAAAGACAGGATTTCTCTTGTCCATTATCTTGGAGAGCAATTGAAGGAGCTTGGAATCCCGATAGTAGAGCCTATTGGAGGACATGCGGTATTTGTAGATGCCAGGGAATTTTACAAGGGTGCTGTAAAGGAAGATCAATTCCCCGCTCAGGTGCTAACGGCGCTTTTGTATATAGAGAGTGGAATCCGTGCTGTAGAGATTGGAAGCTGTCTTGCCGGACGTGATCCCATAACAGGTAAAAATAGACGTCCTGCGCTCGATCTGATGCGCCTTGCTATCCCACGGCGCAAATACAATAGATATCACATGGACGTCATTGCAAAAGCCATTAAATTTCTGCACAAAAACCGGCGCAAAGCCCGAGGTCTAAAAATTGTGGAAGGGAGTGAGCCTAAAGTCGGAATAAGACACTTTTCATGCAAATTTAAATTTGTGTAGATGTCCAATATTAAAGATTGACTCTGAGACCGGTAATTGATAAAAATTATATGTTTGTAAGGCAGGGTAGCTCAGTCGGTTAGAGCGCAGGACTCATAAGCCTGAGGTCGTGGGTTCAATCCCCACCCCTGCTACCAGGTACCTTCCGAGAAGGTATCTTTTTCGGCTTGTCCTTTAGTTTAAGCCCGTTGGCGGTTCTATCTGTATAGTCTGTTTTATGAAAGAGTGCGGGATTGAACCTGAAAGTGATGTCAGCCCAGATTCTCCAGCGTTTACCTTCTTTTTTTCGGGTCATCTCAATCTTATCTACAAACAAATCCACGAGGATTCTTTTTTGTTTACGGTCAAGATTTTCAAGTTTGTATTTAATTTGTTTTGAAGTCTCTTTTAATTTCTGCACTTCCACCTTGATTTTATTTTCTATACTTTGCTATAATTATAGTAGAATTACCACGAAAAGCCCTCCATGATGTTTCGTCTTCATGGGGTTCTTTTCTTTTTATAGGCAAGTTTATATTCAAGGTCATTCATCGAATTAAGATGTTTGCCCGCAGCTTTTTTCAATAGAGCCGAGTATCGTACTTTATCAGGAACGACAACTTGTTCGAGTTTACTGTGTTTATTCAAATATCGGACAAGACAGGCAAAATCTCCGTCTCCACTGACAATTATTGCCTTTTCATACTGTTCATACTCAATCATGGCCATTCAAATTTCTTGTAGCAATCAATATAAAAAGTATAATTGGGATATGAAATTTATATTTACAAGAAAAAAATTTCCCAAGGCGCCAGGCGGCGACAGGTATGAATGGAAAGCAGCGGAAACGGAGTTTGCTGTACCAACAACTGGAAGATACATTATTGAAATTACAGCATCAGCTGAAAATGAAAAACGGAATGGGGATACGGATGATGACGACCTGAGAGTTGCTTTGGATGGTTTTGAATTCGGCAAATACGAAGTACATGATGAAAAAATCTCATGGAAAGGGTTTGGTACTGCTTCATCATGGGATGGGGCAAGCCTGAAAGGTGGAACTAAAATTATTCATTTCTTCGTTGAACTAAATAAAGGTAAACATAAATTACAATTTTACGCCGACGGAATTCCTGCATTGAAAGAGATTAAAGTAGTACAATTCCAAAAAGGAAAAACATTCAACCTTAACGAAGTAAAACCAAAAGAGAATATCGACACTGATAAGAAAGGTATTCCCTGGTTTAGTTTTGTGTTTTTAGGTGTAAAACCAAAAGATTTTGAAATATCAACTGTTTGTGAATCTGCCACTAAAGAAAAACCCGATGGGGATAATGTAAAAGTGGTGGTCAATGGAAAAATTTTGCAAAACAAAAAAGCCACCACTTCACGTAAGTACAAGAACTTTTATTTTTCTGGGGATTTGAATAAAGGCAAGAAAAATCTAAAACTTGCAATTGAAAATTTTGTGTTTTTCGAAGATAGCGTAGAGCTATGGTATGACCAAAAACCAATTCTCAAAAGAGTAGAAATTAAGTTGCACAAAAATCTGGATGGCTATTTGGATGACCTTGGTGATAAAAGAAAATTTTATAAAAATACCCTTGCGGTCGTTGCATCTTTAGCAAAACGAGTACACATGAAATATACAAGCATGTTCCTTGTGCACGCTCTCAAGGATACTTCCAAAGACTTACTTTTTAAGAAAAATGATCCGCTAATTCAAAAAATAAAAAAGGACAAAACTGCATATAGCAGAATACTTGAAATTATTAAAAAAGAGCTAAAGTCGGGTAATTTGAAAAGCAAAATTATTCTCGATAGCTCCCCAGCAAAAGGAGATGAAGTGATTTTTAGCGACAGAGATCTTAGTAAATCATTACATGGAATTAAAAACATTGAATATGAAGCAACCAAAAAACAAGAAGGCGTTTTTAGAGTAAAATTCATCTTACATGACGTTTATGATTTTGATTACAAAAGTTACAGCGATATTGATTTCGGGTATGGTTATTTGACCACTTTTCTTAATAACCTTGCTGATAGAGGTGAAAATTTGGGTGTAGTCAATAATTTCAATATTCGAATAAAAATGGAAACAACCATTAATCTAAATGAATGATGAATGATAAAAAAATACAAAAACATGCACTTGATATCTTTGCTTTTGCCCTTGGTTTGTCTTTGGCTCTGATTTTATGGTGGTATATTTTTACCGAAGTCGATTTATATAATTTCCTATCATGAGAACCGTTATAAAATTACCCGCCAAATTTTTTCTTTTTGGTTTTGCCATTGGAACAATCCTCCCCCCTCTACTTCTTATAGTGATAACTGTTGTATGGATTTATGGGTGATGATTCCATAAGGTTCTATCCTCCCCATCGTCTCTATTAATCTTAAACACAGGAATATTCCTTGTTTCCCGCCTTATTCCCCACATTTCCCCGTTCAACCAGGTAAACCTCCTCAACCGTACGCTTTTTATTATTCATTTCCTTCAAATATCGCCTTTTCTTTAGTTCTACGGCGAAAAGGAATTGAAAGTAACAACCACCCACCGTCTGACCATTTAAAAGCGAGCCTACTCTTGCACTAGGCCCTCTATATACCCTTTCACCTCTCCAAAGTCTCCTGCTTTTGGCAAAAGTATGTATGCCCCACCCTCTGTGAAAGTTGGATACAGATAATTGCTCGTATTTAGACCGTTTCCTATCTCGAAGTTATAATTTTGGAATTTCTTTAGATATGTGACACTTTCCAGCACGTCTATGTTTGTTTCCAGGTCTGTGATAATTGAGGCATAGATATCCACAAGACCTTTCGCATTTTCCATGTAATTGGAATCGATAAATTTTGTTTTAACCGCCGTCAAAAGTTGTTGCTGTCTTTCATTGCGATCAAAATCGGATGTGGTCTTTCTGCTGCGCGCGTATTTCAAAGCTTCCGTTCCATCCATGTGATGATCCCCTTTCTCTACGTAATATGTTTGGTAATAGCCGACTCCGTTTGGAAAGTACGGATCGTATATATCTTCTGCAACGGTAATGTCCACTCCTCCGATAAGATCAATCATTTTTGAAAAGGTTTTCATGTCTGTTACGGCATATTTTTCCGCTTTGATACCTGTTACTTTTGCGACTTCTTCAACAAGTTTTTCGATTCCATAGAACTCAAAGTATTCATTGATTTTGCGTCCGCCGATATACAGATCTCTTGGGATGCTTACCATTGTGATTGTTTCTTTTTTCGGGTTTACGCTAGCCAGGATAATTGTGTCTGTAAGGCCGTAATTATGCCCCACCAACAGGAAATCCAGTTCATTACTGTCTGTCACTGCTCTTACATTTACGGTCTGTACAGCTTTAGTAATTTCTTTTTCAGCTTCTGCCGCTTTCTTCAGATTCTCTTCAAGCTCTATCGAATCCGCTGTTTTTAGATTTGCGAGGCTTTTTTCGATTTCTTTGTAGCCTTCGCTGACCTTTTGCGTTATCACCATGTTCTTCTCTTTCACTTCACCGACTTCATCTATCAGTGTGTTTATGTGCTTTTTTGATTCCTGTACGTTTTTAATGAGGTTTTTGCTAAAGATTCCAAAAGAAAGTACCGCAATAAGCAGTAAAAGAAATCCGAGAATTATGCTGAATTTGACGTATTTTAGAGATCTCTTCGCATGACATTCCGGTCCCACCGGCGCAACGGGCGTCGACTCCGTTGGAGTAACTGGCTCGTTGTAGTGTAGTTCTTCCATTAATCTGCCGTTAGATCAATTCCTATTCGCGCTTGGATTTCTTGATCTACGAATTCTCTCTTTCGTCCGTATTTCATTCGCGAATATTTTTTTATGATGTCTGCCCTATTTTTGTTTGATCCTGTGGTATCCCAGATCGTGCTCATTGAAAATGGACGAGATGTCGTATTGTTAATATTTAAGCGAATGTACGCTTTGTAGTTTGAAATTCCGATTACGTCTTGTTCTGTCAATGTCGGTGCGTATTCTTTTGCGAGATATTCGGCGTCGTCCGCACCAACCTTGAATGACATAAGTGTTCCGACGTTACCAAACACAGCGTCTCTTATCTGACTGCTTGTTGTTCCGTATTTGCTTACAACCAGCTGGTTTATGTATTGGTGCGCCATGATCAGGCAGAGGTGATATTTTCTTGCCTCCGAAAGGATCGAGCAGAAACTGTCTGTGGCGAAATTCTGAAACTCGTCCACGTATAGGTAAAAATCCTTGCGTTCGCTCTCATGAATGTCTGCACGACTCATGGCCGCCTGCTGTATTCGCGCAACCATTACAAGTCCAAGCAGCTGGGTGTTTAGGTCTCCAATTTTACCTTTTGAAAGGTTTACAAGGAGAACTTTTTGTTCGTCCATCACCTTTCGAAAATCAAACCCGCTCTTTTGCTGGCCGATTGTATTTCTCATGATCGTGTTTGTGATGAATGGTCCAAACTTCGAACTAAAGTATGGGATCATCTCCTGTCTTTCACGGTCACCCGTATTTGCGTATTCATGTTCCCAGAACGACTTAACCACCGGGTTTTTCACCTTGCTGACCTTGTATTTCATAAAGTCGTCATCTACAAACATCCTTGGTACGTCGATAAGAGTTGCCCCCTCGTCCGGATCTTCCATCAGTGTCAAACACGCATTTCGGAAATAGTGCTGAATACGTGGACCAAAAATTTCATCTCCAAACAGCTTAATGAAAATTTCTGTGGCCTGACTCGATGCCAAATCTTGTTGTTCCGGGCTTGAAGCTTCCAGCATGTTGAGTCCCATCGGGCGTTCTTGGTCTGCCGGATTGAATATAATTACGTCTTTTGCCCTTTCCTTTGGAATGTATGTAAGTATGTCCTCTACCAGATCTCCATGTGGGTCTATCACGCACACACCTTCTCCGTTCTGTATATCTTGGCGTGCCATAAAACTTATGAAGGCGGATTTACCGGAACCGGATTTTCCGATGATGTACTGATGTCTTGTCCTGTCATTTTTAAGGAATCGTATTTCTTTTTCTGCTCCGCGGTATACGTTTTTACCGAGCAATATACCTTCTGCCGGAAGATCGTATGGAGGTGGCAAAACCTTGTATTTCAACCATCTGATTATTGGCGTGAAGTTGTATTTACTGTGCGGCAAGTGGAAAAGAGACGCAAGCTCTCTCGGTACCATTAGCGATCTGAATTCATTCAACACTGGAAATAGATCCAAAACTCTTTTGTTGAAGTGAAAGAGCATGATCTTGTTGTTGATCGCATCGATTGGAACGATTCTTCTCGTCTGGAAAGAGTTCATCGCTTCTTCGTGGAACAGGTTGAATGAAAGAATCAAGCTGTCTGTAATTGCCTGTGCTTTTTCTTTTGTGTCTGAGGTACCGATGATTCTTATCACGGCGTCAAATCCGACTTGCTGGGCCTTTTCACCCATTTGCTTTGCTACTTCTTCTTTCGGCTGAAGCATTCGCACATATCCGCCACTGTCTGCTTTTTCCGGTGAATATCCGTGGACCAGTGTTCCCAACCCGGATATGATCCATCCGAGGACCGGTATGCCGGAAAGTCCTGTTTTTGCCGCTTTTCCCTTGAAGAATTCGGATGCAAATTTTGTAGCTTTCTTCTGCCAGTTGCCACTATGTGGTCTTATGACTATCTGTATTGCACCTTTGTCTTCATTTTTAAATTTCGAAAATATGTTTGTAAGGTTGTTTAGGGGATCGTTCTCAACGGTTTTGTATGTTTTAATCGGGAACCAATATTTCTTTTTCAAATATGCGAAGTAGCATTTTGTAAAGCTGCCTTTTGGAGCAATATTGTACGGTTCTACTATTTCAATTTCTGCGTCTGAGTAATAACTCGTTATTTGCTTCTCCAAAAGTTGCTGGTAGTAAGCGGTCGTGACTATGTAAAAATCTACGATTTTTTCGTTTGCAATTATTTCAAACGAGACGATGTCACTCTTGAATAACTTTGTTTTTATCAAATTCCTTAAGTTGATTTCGTGGATTTCGTGAATGTTTCTGAAAAACTGTTCCATTATCGCAATCTTTTCTCTGAAATCTTTTTCAACGTCTTTGTCCTTGTCTTTTGGGCTATCTTGACGAGGCATTGTAATTCTCATGCGGACAAGTGTGCGATGAGTGTACACTTTGTAGACAAATCGAAGTAACCACAGGGCTAGTTTGAGTGAGACTACGATTCCTACGACTAAACCCACAGCCATAAATGGCTCTTCTATGACCCATTGCCATAACTGATTTAAGAGTTCACTCATAATTCAAGTTATTTTGTTTTGATTTTTCTATATATTTTACCAGAAAAACGGCTTTTTTTCAACCCTATGCAATCCTGAAGCCGATTTAAAGCTCAATAACTTTCTCCAGGTCAGAGATCTTAACTCTCTTTTGCGCAGTGGTATCTCTGTCTCGAAGTGTAACAGTTTCGTCCTCGATGGTATCGAAATCGACTGTTACCGCGTATGGGGTTCCTATTTCATCTTGTCTTCTGTATCTTTTGCCGATTGATCCGCCGTCGTCGTATTCACATCTGTATTTATCCTTGAGCATATCGAATATTTCACGTGCTTTTGGTCCGAGTGGATCTTTCTTCATTAGTGGAAGAACGGCTACTTTTACGGGGGCAAGTTTCGGATCAAATTTCATCACGACTCTGCTTTCACCATCTACTTCGTCTTCCTTATATGCGTCCAGTAAGACCGTCAAGAATGTTCTTTCAACGCCAAATGACGGCTCGATAACAGCCGGGAGGTATTTTTCGTTGGTTTGTGGATCCTGGTATTTGAGGTCTGCTCCTGAAAATTTTTCGTGCTGGCTCAAGTCATATTGTCCGCGATCCGCAAGTCCCATTAATTCTCCCCACCCGAATGGGAAGCGGTATTCGATATCTACGGTCATTGATGAGTAATGTGAAAGTTCGTCTTTATTGTGTTCACGGAATCTTAGGTTGTCTTTTTTGATACCGAGTGAAATATACCAATCCCAGCACCTCTTTTTCCAGTCTTCAAAAACGCGTTTTGCTTCTTTTTTATCGCCGGGCTTGATGAAATATTCTATTTCCATTTGCTCAAATTCTCGTGTTCTGTATGTGAAGTTCCCTGGTGTAATTTCATTTCTGAAAGCCTTTCCGATCTGCCCGATTCCGAATGGAACATGCTGCCTGCAAGTTTGGATAATGTTCTTGAAATTTACAAAAATTCCTTGGGCTGTTTCCGGTCTTAAGTACACCAAAGCCGCCTCCTCTTCGATAACTCCATGGTGAGTTTTGAACATAAGATTGAACTCTCTGGCTTTCGTAAAATCTTTACTTCCGCAGTTTGGACATTCTATTCCTTCTTTTTTAATTATTTCCACAATTTCTTTTAATGACTTACCCGCTGCGGCTTCTACTCCCAGTTTTTCTTCGATTAGCTTGTCTCCCCTGAGTCTTTCCTTGCATTCTTTACAGTCCATTAATGGATCAGCAAAGTTTCCTACATGTCCGGAAGCTTCCCAAACTTTTGGATTCATGAGGATTGATGCATCAAGTCCAACCATATCCTCTCTCCCCTTCACAAAAGTCTGCCACCAATATTGCTTGATGTTATTTTTCAGTTCAACACCGTATGGGCCGTAGTCCCAGGTATTTGCGAGACCGCCATAGATCTCTGATCCCGGGTATATAAATCCTCGTCTTTTGCAAAGCGAAACAATTTTTTCCATCGGTGAGTATATTATCTGATTAGCTTCTAGCTTTCAATCATTAATGTTACCGGGCCGTCGTTTACCAGTGAAACGTCCATCATTTCCCTGAATTTTCCGGTTTCGACTTTCAGGCCGGTTTTGCGGAACTCTTCTACGAATTTTTCGTATAGTTCTTCCGCGTGTTCCGGCTTTGCCGCTTTCGTAAATTCCGGACGTCTGCCCTTTTTCGTACTTCCGTACAGCGTGAATTGCGAAACTACCAATGTCTCTCCTTGGATTTCCATGAGTGATTTTTCAAAATGTTTTTCGCCGTCCTCAAAGATTCGCAGGTTTACTATTTTTTCGACTAATGGGGCGATGTTCTTTTCTGTGTCTTCGTGAGTTACGCCAAGTAGAATAAGCAGGCCTTTGCCGATTTTCCCCACCACTTCATCACCCGCGGTGACGCTGGACTTCTTTACGCGCTGAATCAGGGCTTTCATTTCTTTTGCTTGTTACGGAAGTCTAACATTGCGTTTGAGAGTACGTTCATGAACGATTCCGCTGTTTTGTGACTCATGTTTGCTCTTTGAAGAAGCTTTATTGTTGTCGGTTTTACATTTGGGAGAA
>JAHKBB010000094.1 GCA_018826445.1 Patescibacteria group bacterium
ATAAACAACATTGGGAAGTCGACTCATGCCCAAATGCTTACGGATCGGCTGAACCAAGAAGGTCATGACGCTGTCTTTATTAAATATCCCGTTTATGACCTTGAGCCAACCGGTCCTTATCTCAACAAAGTTTTGCGCGTCGATACCGAACAGAAAATTTCGGAGGAAGAATTGCAAATGTGGTTCACCTTGAATCGCTACCAGTTTGAGCCTCAATTGAAGAAATATCTTGATGAAGGAAAGATTGTGGTCGCGGAGGATTATACCGGTACCGGGCTTGCCTGGGGGTCTTTGAAAGGTGCCTATCTTCCCTGGCTCACGGAGATGAACAAGTATCTTTTAAAAGAGGATCTTGGGATTCTGCTTGAGGGCGCGAGGTCACTGAGCGCAAAAGAAGAAGATCACATCCACGAAGCTGATGATGAATTAGTCGAGAAGTGCAAGCGTGTTTTGGACGATCTTGGAAATAAATATAATTGGGGAAGAGTTGAGATATGCGAGAAAAGGGAGGATACGCATGAGGGTGTCTGGAAACTTGTTAAAGAATTTTTGGGATCATGACGCTTTTTTACTTGTTACTGCTTGGACGAATTATCCTTCTCGGCTTTGAGAAGGTTTTTGTAAAGAAATTGCAGAAATACGACAGTGTTGTTGTGACCTTTTGGTGGTTTTTCCTTTCCACGGTTGTCTTTGCTTTACTTGCGCTTGCGAGAGGTCCTGAATATTTTTTCTACACGCCTTTATTCTTTATCGCCCCACTGTTTTATGGAGTAGCCTTTGTTCTGTACACCAAATCTTTGAAGATCGCGGATATTTCTTTGGTATCCCCTCTTTACAATTTCAATGCGGTTTTTCTGCTTGTTCTCGCGTCACTCTTTCTCGGAGAATCTTTCACGGTTTTTAAGGTTCTCGGAATTTTACTGCTTTTGTTCGGATCTTCATTTTTGACGGTTGGGAAAAATCTGTTCCATTCTTTAAGGAAGCTTTTTACGAATAGAGCCGCACTTTATATGCTTATTTGTTCTCTTCTCATCGCATTTGGGAGAATAATTGATGGTTTTGTTGTTCAGGAGAATGATCCTGTCTTTTATGCGACTATGCTGGATCTCATTATTAGTGTGTATTTGTTTATCTATATACTTTTCAGGGGAAAGATTTCGAAAATTTTCACAATCATCAAAGAAAGGCCCGTCCTTACTTCCGCCATGGGGATTTCCAATGGAATTTCGTATCTTTTTCTTCTCTTTGCATTTACGAAAATAGATGTGAGTATCGCGGAGCCCGCGACCATGCTTGGAGCTGTTGTGGCTATTCTTCTGGGCAAGATTTTCTTCAAGGAAAAAATCAAAAGCCGCATGATTGGGGCCTTTGTTATGATTATTGGGGCTTGGCTGCTGTTTATCTAGGTGTGAAAAACTGAAAATTTCGGAGTATATCGAATCTATATACTCCAGTATATCAATCTGATATCTATTTGATATACACTGATAATTTTGGGATTTTGATGCATCTACAACCGCCCCATTTTCCAGCAAGCTACCCCTGTAGTTTTTCCTGTTGTTATTTTTTTGCAACATTGATATTATGCGCGTGTCCTTAATTTCCATAACTCAGCGCATGGAACTGTTGGATGGTCGTAAAGTCAGCTCGGAACTCCTTGAAGGCCTCGAGAAAGAGGTTCTGGAGCTGAAGCGCAAAAATGTCCATCCTCATTTAACCGTAATTCTTGTAGGCGACAGCCCCGCGAGCCGGGTTTATGTTAAGCATAAGAAGAAAGCTTGTGAAAAAATTGGGGTTTTGTATGAGCAATTGGATTACAAGGCAGAGGAGATGGACACGAAGAAGCTTATTGCGAAAATTCACAAGCTCAACGAAAACCCGCGCGTGTACGGAATTCTTGTTCAGCTTCCACTTCCGGATCATATATATGAGCCGGAAGTTATTAGGGCTATTGAGCCGAAAAAAGACGTGGACGGCTTTACGGCGTATAATCTCGGGAAAGTATTTTTGAGTACCGAATTTGAGGATCTTCCGCCCGCTACGGCGCTTGGGATCATTAAGCTTCTCGATTATTACAAGATCGATCTTGTCGGGAAAGAGACGGTAGTTGTTGGGTCAAGTAATATTGTGGGAAAGCCTATTAGCATGATGCTTTTGAACAGAAAAGCCACTGTCACTACTTGTAATTCAAAAACTCGGGATCTCAAATCCCATACCGGCCGTGCCGATCTGCTCGTGGTTGCTGTTGGGAAAAAGGGTCTTATTACCGAAGATATGGTGAAGGATGGGGCAATAGTTGTGGATGTCGGTATTAATAGAGATGATGACGGGAAGTTATATGGGGACGTGGACTTTGAAAACGTTTCGAAAAAGGTTTCGTATATCACTCCTGTTCCCGGTGGTGTCGGGCCGATGACGATAGCTTGTTTGATGGAAAATATTCTTACTGCGTGTAAACGTTTAAATAACATAAATTAACCTTAAAAATATGTGTGGATTTATAGGTATCGTCGGAAACGACAGCGTAGTACAGGATTTGTACGATGGGCTTGTAACTATTCAACACAGAGGTCAGGATGCCGCCGGACTTGCGACTTATGATGGCAGTCAATTTCATATAAAGAAAGGGCTTGGGCTTGTGAGCGAAGTGTTTCGTACAAAAAACATTATGAGGCTGAGAGGTAATATTGGTCTCGGACATGTGCGTTATCCAACCGCGGGAGCCATTGGCGCGGAAGAGTGTCAGCCGTTTACCCTGAATATTCCCTATGGATTGATGCTTGTGCACAATGGGAATCTTTTTAATACTCAGTCTCTCAGAAAGGAGTTGATTGAAAAGGACAAAAGGCATGTAAATTCTTCCAGTGATGGAGAAGTAATTCTGAACCTGTTTGCAAATGGGCTTTTGAAACAACGGATCAATGGAAAATTGAAACCTGAACATATATGGAAAGCTGTTAAACACGTTTATGCGAGAGCAAAGGGAGCCTACTCTGTACTTATATATATTGGGAGGCATGGAATGGTTGCTTTTCGCGACCCTCGTGGAATAAGGCCAATGATCTGGGGAGAACGTAAAACCGACCTAAATCCTGAATACATTTTTTGTTCAGAAAGAATAGCCTTGGATACTTCGGGGTTCGATGTCGTAAGAGATGTTGATGCCGGAGAAGCGATTTATATTAATGACAATCACAAAGTATTTACCAAGAAACTTGTTAAAAATACTCATTCACCTTGTATGTTTGAATATATTTACTTTGCGAGACCCGATTCAATGATTGATGAAATTTCCGTGTATAAATCTCGCAAAAGGATGGGGGAAAAGCTTGCTGATCAGGTCAGAAAGTCAAAGTTGAAAATCGATGTCATTGTCCCCGTTCCCGATTCTTCCAGGACCGCGGCTCTTGCGTTGGCTGAAAAGCTAAAACTCAAATACAGTGAAGGAATTGTAAAAAATCGTTATATCGGACGAACATTCATTATGCCGGGACAGGCCATTAGGCAGAAATCGATCAGGTACAAATTGAATGCCATGCCTATTGAGTTCAAGGGGAAGAAGGTGTTGCTTGTGGACGATAGTATCGTTCGCGGGAATACCTCGAGGCAAATTGTAAATATGGCGCGGAAAGCGGGTGCGGAAAAAGTGTATTTTGCCTCATACGCGCCACCTGTCAAATTCCCTTGTGTTTATGGGATAGATATTCCGACGAGCCAGGAGCTTATCGCGAGTAATCTGTCTGTTGAGGAGGTGCGAAAGGCTATTACCGCGGATTATTTGTTCTATGAAGATCTTAAGGACGCTGAGTGGGCGTGTCTCAGAGGAAGCAAGAAACTTACGAAGTTGTGTACCGCTTGTTTTAGCGGCCAATATCCGACCGGAGATGTTACGCCGGCTGTGTTGAAGAGAGTTTCCGATGAAAGACTGGCCGAAAAAAGTGAATATCTGGATGTGGCTGATGAACAATTAAACCTTTTATAGATGAAGAAAGTACTTTTGATCGGGAATGGTGCCCGGGAACATGTTATTGGTGAGACATTGAAGAAAAGTCCGCAGGGCGCTGAAGTTTTTGTTTTTGGAAAGGCGCGAAATCCGGGTTTGATTTCACTGGCGGCGGAGTATGAAGTTGGCGAACTAAACGATTTCGACAAACTTAAAGAATTTGTAGAGAGGACTAAGCCGGATTTCGCGATTGTCGGTCCGGAAAATCCTCTTATGGACGGAGTCGTGGACTTTTTGTTGGAAATGGGCATCCAGTCCTGCTCCCCTCTTAAGATTGGCGCGCAGTTGGAATCTTCAAAGTCATTCACTCGTGACCTTTTAGAAAAATATAAAATCCCGGGGAATCCAAAGTATAAAGTTTTTCGTTGTGAAGAAGGAATTAGCGAATTTCTGGACGAGCTCGGAGATGATTTCGTTGTAAAAGC
>JAHKBB010000095.1 GCA_018826445.1 Patescibacteria group bacterium
CAGATTGGGAACCCCAACATGTTGGGGTTTTACAGGTGAGGATTAAACTATTTCTGTTTTTGCCCAAACGATATGTCAAGTGCGTCGATTTGGAAAAACTGGGGTCCCTTTAGTTGTCTCCCATTGACAAAACGCAGTAAATTGCTGTAAAGTCGACAACCTGAATCAATTAACCAATTCAACCATGCCAACATACGAAGGACCTGAAAGACGCTCAACCCCAAGGGGAGCCGAAATTACCGATAATCAAGCAGGAGGAGCTCTGAAAAGAATAATAACCGAAGCCGAATTTACGGAAGATGGTGCTATGAGAAGTAAATTGCGAGAGCTGTTTTTGCCGGCGGAACCGGACAAACCGAAAACATCAACCCCTGCATCAGCCGAAAGAACAGCTCCCCAAATCTTCATCCAAAGAACACAACTCGACGCCCAAGCCCGCAAATATGTTGAATATCTGGTCGGACACGCGGAATACGGATACAACCTTGCACACAACGAAATCACGGATGGAGGTCTGTACGACCCCGAAGAGGAGGGAATAGTTAAAGCTCCGACCATGGAAGAAGCGGTGGTGATTCTTCAGGAACAATTGAGTATGGAAGAAATTGAAGCGATAAAGAGGTACATGAGAGTCCCGGGACTCGTCATGGAGCCGCAAAACCTTCCGTGGCAAAAGTTCGTAGCAAATCTGGATACCGGAACAAAAAACAAATGGGGAACAGTCATCTCTGACAGTAGGAGAATAGAATTTGATCGTCAGGATCAATCCTTGGGGATTCAGAAAACAAGTAGAGTTACAGATTGGAAAGTGGGAATAGCGGAAAGAGAAAAAGAGCTGGGAAACAATCAAGGATTATTAGGAGATATAACTGCGCAATGGGAGAAAGGCGAAGCGGCAAAACTTTTGCAACTTCCAACCCAAAAATTGTACGCATTACTTCAGAAAGGAACTCTCTTGTCGGGAGACAAAAAACAGCTCGATAGAGAGAGCTGGAGTGTTTTGCAGCGCGCGGACGAACCGCGAGAAGGCGAAAGCAGAATAATTTGTCCCGATGGCCTTGTTTCGGTCGGCCTCTGCGATTGGAGCGATTTGGTTGGCAGGGATCGGGTCAACTTCGGTGACTACAATCCCGGGAATCATTGCGACAACGCTCGGTTGTGTCCCGCAGTGATGAAAAATCCTCGTTGGAATTTTTTGCAAAGTGCTAGAATCCCAAACAGCGGTGAATAGCAACCTGCCCTCACCCAAAGGTGATGAGGCAAGGCTACCGCCGAAAAAGCCACATAAATCATCACGTCTGAGGTGGGGTGAGATAACAAAAAATTATTCTTTCCGCTATTCCCACTCAATAGTCCCCGGCGGCTTGTTTGTAATGTCGTAAAAGATTCCGCTCAAAGGCAATTCAGACATCTTTGCAACCAGCTTATCCAAAATCGCACCATCCATCTTATAAAAATTCGCAGTCATCGCTTCCTCGGAACAAATCGGCCGAAGAACAACAGACTCATGGCCATGATTGTTGACATCAACGGGAAGTAGAACGGTGGGGAACTGCCATATGTTTTGCTCGATACTGTGCTCAGCAATTACGTCCATTGAAATTTTATCCGCTTTCTGCAAAAGCTCGATACGATCCGGACTCAAATACCCTTTCACCGCATTAACAAAATCAAAATTGTCAGGCTTCAACGCGAGAAGAACGCGATTTACGGCGCCAAACTTATTTGTTAGGTCGGTCGCGACCTTTTCGAGCTCATTCCAATCAATTTCACCATAGTTATACAAAGCAAGCGGATGGCGATATGTGCGCGCATCACCCTGGACGCCGACACTCTTTATCGGCAGGATTCGCGCATGCGCTTTTCCATTTAAAAATTCATTGATTTCATGCTCCAATTTCTCATGATCCGCCGGCCAATCCGGCCTCTCGCTGCACAAACATCGGACAGCGAGTCCCGGTCCGGGGAATGGATGACGCCAAACAAATTTGTGAGGCAGTCCAAGCTTCTTACCAACTTCGCGCACTTCATCTTTGTATAAAAACTTCAGAGGCTCGATCACTTTTCCCGCATCGATAAGTTTTCGAATCTGCTCAACACGATTGTGGTGAGTCTTTATCTTGTCCGCGTGTTTTGTGCCCGCAGACTCTATCGTATCCGGATATATTGTCCCTTGTCCGAACAGCCACTCGTCCGGATTTAAACCAAGTTTGTTTGTAACTTTTCGCTGAATTTCAATGAAAAGATTTCCAATGATCTCGCGCTTTACTTCCGGATCAAAAACGCCTTCCAGGGCTTCAAAATATTCTTTGGAAGCATTGTATGTATGAAGATTGTTAAAACCGAGCGAACGAAGAGCATGCTCAACTTCATTACCTTCGTCCATTCGCATAAAGCCGGTATCGATAAAAAGTCCATAAATATTCTCAGTACCAAGCGCTTTCTCGATCAATGAAAAACAAACCGTGGAATCAACACCTCCGGAAACAAGCATGAACACTTTCTTTTCTTTCGCGTGTTCTCGAATTTCGGAAACGGTTTGATCAATGTAACTTTCAATGCTCCAGTCAAAAGAGCAGCCGCAAATTTCCAGGAAATTCTTCAAAATTTTATTCCCTTGTTCCGTGTGAGTTACTTCCGGATGAAATTGAATTCCGTAAAAATTGCGATCAAAATTCGCGACAGCCGCACATTCGCAATCTCCGGTACTTCCAGTTATTTCAAATCCTTCGCCGGGCGTAATAACAGTATCTCCATGACTCATCCAGGCCTGACCGTCCGGAATATTTTTCAAAATCCCTTCCGCTTTTTTGATCTGTAATTTCGCAAGTCCATACTCCTTTATCTCTCCCGGCTTTACTTCCCCTCCAAACTTCTGCGCCATTAATTGATGTCCGTAACAAATCCCGAGAATGGGAATGCCAAGCTCTAAAATTCCATCATCAAAAGTGGGGGAGCCGTTGTCGTGAACACCAAAAGGACTTCCGGAAAGAATAATTCCCTTGTATTCGCGAAGCTCGCTTGCCGGGGTCATTGAATCCACGAGTTCAGCATAAACTTTGAGCCGGCGCACACGATTTGTTATCAAATGTGCATACTGTCCCCCGAAATCTAGAACCGCAATTTTCTCCATATTATTTTATGAAATTCTGTACAACCGTGATGAGCTTTGGATTTGGCTCCACGAAATTTCCGCTAAGATCATAAACATTTTTTATCTCAACCGCAAAATGTTCTTCCTCTTGATAAACAGGCTCTTTTAAATGAATAAAAACCCCACTGCCTTGGTGCGTAATATTGTAAATTTCAATCTTTTGATCTGTGTCCGGGACATTGTAATTCAAATCGTGAATACTGTAATTTAATGGATCCGTAGCCGCGGATGACGGAAGATCTTCATTGAAATGCAGTACTATCGTACTTGAATCCAGGAAATCCTGATACACAAGGCGAGGCCCAAATTTGTCAGGTAGAACCGCCAACCACAAATCCAGATCCTTTTCCAGCATGTCGTCGAAATACGCAGTGTTTTCCCGAACCACAAAATTACCTTCCGGACTCACAATAGTTGTCCCGTCGGGAGTTCGAACGTACACGGAATAATGATCATTCGCTCCAGACTGCTTCTGCAGCCTCAGATGATAATTCTCACCATCAAAAGTAGCGGGCGGAAGCTCATATGAATAATGCAACTCCTTCGACTCCCCGGGTTTCAACTCGACAATCTCTCCAAGCACGAGGAAATCGTCGTTTTCTTCATAGTACGGTGTGTCCGAATAGCTAAGAAGCTTGGCCTCAAGCGGAAGAAACGCTCTGACATAACCGGAATAATCCCCGCTAAGCGGAGTGTTGTTTCCACCTGTATGAAGAATCTCTATATTCACATCGGCGGTTAAATCGTACCCGCCATTATCACGATCAATCGTCACGAAATATCGAATATCCCTGCGTAAATAACGGTCTGTTTTCATGCCCCCGTAATTCGCTGAATTGAAAGCGAAAAAATCACCCTCGACTTCATCCGGGAAAGAACCTTCGTATTCGTTTTCGTGGTTTGCAAACCACATTAAGACATTCTTTTTCTCAAGCCCTGTTGTGATGAGTTTTGAGAGAGCTCTATACTTTAGCGGGCTTAAAAGCGCCTTTTTCAAAACCTTATTCGCGAGATCTTTCAGCACACCCTTCCTGTTTTTCAACTGGTCAACATTATGCCTGTCAATATTTGAAACGTAATATTCCAACTCTTCGAAAACATTCCAATGCGAAAGCTCCATATCGCCCATACGGACTGTACCCAGAACACGAAGTGCGTCTTCAAGCAAGGAATAATTCACCGCAAAAACCCCGTCAAACCGCGTTTCGGAGTCCGTCATTTTATAAATTTTCAACAAGTCTTGCACAGCCTCCGGAAAATCCGGGTTGAAATTCGCATCGCGGAAGGTGTAGCCATTGTAATACTCACTGGCGAGGAGTTCTCCGAGCGGATACGGCGGCTTGATATATTCATGTTCATCAACCCCAAAATATACGTCCTTCATCTCAAAGCCGGTCGGCAGTCCATGATCAAAATTCACGATCGCATACGAAGTGATAAAACCGCCGGTCGGCCTGAGCTCCGCATCATTCTGCAGAATCACAAGAAACCGCTTATGGGTGAAGGGCATTCCAAACATCTTGAAATAATCTGTTACGCCAAACGAAAGCGGCTCCAACACGACCACAAGAAAAATAATAAGCGCGGCCGCCGCGCCCAGGATTGCCTTTAAGAAATAGTGATTTTTCTTCATAGCGCCGCGATTATAGCAAATTTGGCGGGGTTGTTAAACCTGTTTTTATCCCGGGACGGGCTTGATTGCAGGTTGGTTTAAGAGTGTCCCGGGATGAAGGTGGGTGTGTCAGAAATCCTTTATAATTTTTTCAGAAAAATTTAATGTTAGTATTGTATGGTAAACGGGCCAGCGATATCAGCAATACTGGCCTTTGAAAATCGGGTGAGAATTAACAGCGATAAACATGAAACATCTAATCATTATGATCACAACTATTCTGCTTATATTCGGAATTGGTTGTGCAAACATTCATACAATTACTCCCCAGTGCGGGGGGATCGAAATCGGAGATCTTTTGATCAACGTTCCGGAGGACTCGGAGTTTGAAGTGACATTGATCAACAAGGGGAATAAACATCTCGCCGTAAGTCACACGGCGGAAAACGTCACACTGGATATTGGGGTTGAACCGATTGAATGGGGTTCGATTGAAGAAATCCGTGCGAATTTAGATGACGGCAAAAATCATATTGCCGAATGGAGAAACGGATACAAGGTTGAAGTCTATCACGAGCAAATAGAGGTAATGGGGCATGAACGCTTCATATATTTTTATCACCCAGGCGGTAGTCATAACGTGATTTTCACACAATATGACTTTACCGGCGGTGACAAATTTGATGAACGCATCGAACGGTTGATCGATGCGATTGATATTAATATAGGCCCATAACAAAAAGGAGGTTATCCCCGGTGTCACTAGTGCGAAAGCACAAAAACTTTTAAAAAGGAGAAAGTCATGAGTCGTACAAAGTTCATTGTCGCGCTTTTTTGGGCTGCGCTGATTTCCGCCAAAGGATGGGCGTCAGAGCCGCTCCTCTACATGCCGTTCAAGATGGGGACGTACTGGTGGTGTCCCCAGGCGGCAGGTGGCGGATTCAGCCACACGGGGAAGTTGTACCACTCGTACGACTTCAACAAGATCAAGTCGCAGTCGAACAGCTCGGATCCGGCATACGGCCAACCTGTCTACTCGCCGCTGCGCGGGACGGTGAAGCAGGTTGTCAACAACATACCGGACTTCCAGTACAACAACGTTTCCAACGCCAACAACAATTACGGCTGGGGGAACACTGTTCTTATCGAGGATGAAGCCACCGGCAAGTGTCTGCGCATATGCCACTTCAAGCAGTGGTCCATCGCGGTTCAGCAGGGGCAGAAGATCGACGCGGTCAAGTATCTCGGCCAGATCGGGATGACGGGCTGGTCCACGAATCCGCACCTGCACATGCATCTTCAGCAGAACTGCTCGACTTCGACTTCGGTGCCGTTCTCGTTTGTCGAAGGGTCGGTCACGGACGACGGCAGCTGGAACACATACAAATGCTCCGAGCTGTCGTACCGCACAAGCGTGATCGACGAGGACGGCTCCACGAACCTCGGGAACTATCTCGCAAACAGCTACGTTACGAAATCGGGGAGCTGGCAGTCGGGAACTCTCTTTACCGGATTTGTGGGCGAAGGTTATCTTGCTGCGCAGTCGAGCAGTTGGAGCAAGCCGAAGTTCACGTGGCACTTCAATGTGCAAAACACCGGCTTCTACGTAATCTTCGCAAAATGGACTCATCACGAAAACCGCGACCATAAAGCGAAGTACACGGTTGTCGGCACGGTCGCGTACAGGGACCAACGGCAGTATGGGAGCTATGGCTACACCTATATCGGCTGGAAGTTTCTGACACCGGGAGACACATACGAAGTGTCGGTGGAGGGGACGACTCCCGGCCGGTACGTCGTCGCGGACGCGATTGTACTGCTGAAGCTGTAACTCTCACCCACCAGAAATAAGTAGTCCCCGCTTAGCGGGGTGCTGCTTAAAACTGGACCAAGCCCCGGGGAAACCCGGGGCTTTTCCTAAATTTTACTCAAAGGAGCAATGCTTATCGCGAGTTTCTTTACACCGAACTTCGGATCCTTGAACGCAACAGCAACTATGCCGCCCGTGACTTGTACTACAATACCCTCCCCGAACTTTGGATGAGTAACTTTGTCACCATCGGCAAATTCGGTGTCGTGAGTAGTTCCTTCGGTCGGGATCGGCTTGCCGGCCTCGACAAAGGAGGTGTCAATTTTCCCGGCAATGCCAATATGCATGCGGCCTGTGGGCCAATTGGATTCTCTTAGATCCTCCGGAATGCTGTCAAAAAACTGGGAAGGAGCATTTGCGCGATATTCTCCATACAACATGCGCTCGCGGGCATGTAAAAGGTAGAGCTTCTCCATTGCGCGAGTTGTCGCAACGTACATAAGGCGGCGTTCCTCTTCCATTTCCAAAGGCTCGAGCATACTGCGCGAGTGAGGGAAGACGCCTTCTTCCAAGCCGACGATAAAGACGTATGGAAATTCCAGGCCTTTTGCGGAATGCATAGTCATCAAAGTAACCGAGTTGTCCTCGGTGTTGACGCTGTCTATGTCAGCAATTAAAGAGATTTCCTCCAAGAAAATGTTCAATGAAATGAGCGGTTCGAGCTTGTCATACTTCGCGGCCACCGACATGAGCTCAAAGATATTTTCGGTTCGCGATTCGCCTTCCACGCTTCCATCATCCAGGAATTTTTTGTATCCGCTGTTTTCAAAAACATGTTTTATGAGGCCGGAAGCGGGGAATTCTTCGTTGCTTTTCTGCATCGATTTGATAAACCCGGTAAATTCCTTTATCGCCTGAACTTTTCCTTCATTTAGTTCGTCAATATCGTCTACTTCGCACATAGCTCTGTAGAAGGAAAGATTATGGCGCTGTGCGTAAGATTGAATAGTTTCTATAGTCTTCGCGCCGATTTTTCGAGGCGGAACATTTATTATTCGAAGCAGACTGACAGAGTCGTTTGGATTTTGAATCGCGCGCAAATAAGCAATCATGTCTTTTACTTCTTTGCGTTCGTAGAATCGAATTCCGCCGACAATCTTGTAAGGGATTCCGTATTTAAGAAAAACTTCCTCCACAACACGGGATTGGGCGTTTGTGCGGTACAGAACGACAAAATCGTTGTAGTTTGGAATTTCATAGCTGCGTAAAATGTCGAAAATTTCGTTTGCGACCGTCTCGGATTCATGGCGTTCGTTTTCGGCCATGCGGATCTGGATTTTGTCACCGCCTCCGCGCTCAGTCCAAAGTTTTTTTTCTTTGCGCTGCCTGTTTGGGCGAATAATTTCGGTGGCCGCGGTGAGGATGGTTTGCGTGGAGCGATAGTTTTGCTCGAGCTTTATTGTTTTTGCTTCCGCATAGTCCTTCTCAAAGTCCAGAATGTTCTGGATGGTAGCTCCACGCCAAGAATAAATACTCTGGTCTTCATCTCCAATCACGCAAATGTTTCTATATTTTTCCGCAAGCATATTTATAAGGACATATTGAGCATGATTTGTGTCTTGGTACTCATCCACCAGAATAAATTGGAATTTGCCTTGATAGTGTTCAAGAACCTCCGGATGCTTTTTGAAAAGCTCAACGGTTTGCATAATAATATCGTCGAAGTCCAACGCATTGTTTTGCTGAAGAGCTTTTTGATACGGCTCATAAATTTCAGCAACTTTTTCCGTAAAATGTGTGTTCGCAAAACTCCTGTATTTTTTGTAGTCAATTAATTGATTCTTTGCATTTGAAATGTGGGAAAGAACGGCACGCGGATTGAATTTATTATCACTGATATTCATGTCTTTCATGACCTTTTTCATCAAAACCTGCTGATCCGCCTCGTCGTAGATCGCAAAGTTATTTTCGTAGTCCAGTAAATGAAGATTTTTCCGTAAAATACGCACGCACACGGAATGAAATGTCCCCACAGTCGGCAAATCCTGATCACGCATAAGATCAGAAAAATTCCGATCAAAGCTTAAGGTCTGCTTTTGAGAAGTGAGCTTTATGATTCTTCCCTTCATTTCATTCGCGGCTTTGTTTGTAAAAGTCACTGCCAAAATATTCCACGGATTTACGCCATGCTCCTCAATCAAATACGTGATTCGATGAGTCAAAACACGTGTCTTGCCGGAGCCGGGACCCGAAATTACGAGCAAAGGTCCTTTGAAATGAGTAACTGCCTCAACCTGTTTTTCATTCAAATTTTCTAAAATCCGTGACATAAAAAAAGCTACATGGACCTCGATTATAACCGCTCTAGTCGTGAATAACAACAGGTGTTCCAATCTCAGTAAAATCGTACATAAAGTCCGCGTCTTCAGGTCCCATTCGTACACATCCGTGACTTACAGGAGTTCCCAAATGATCAACCGCCTCAGTCCACATAACGTCATTATTGTAGACTTCCAGAGGCACTTCTTCGTTCTGGTCATATGAGCGGATTTTATTACGCACGGCGGCGCTTCCAAGACTTGGAAGGCCGTGAATACCATATCCGTCCCATCTGAACGCTTGCCACTTGGGCATTATGTAATGAGGAGGTGCTCCGCCAATCCTGACTTGCTGTTTGTACAGAACCTCGTATTTTCCACGAGGGGTGTCATGCCTGCGCATTTGTCCACTGCTTACCAAAAGTTCCTTAATTGTATAGTTTCCAATCTTTGCCGACATCTTTTGATCCGAAATATCGATCTCAACTTTCTTTCCCCCGCTGAAATCAACAGCAGAAGCTTTCGTCGATTCATTCAAAAACTGCATCTTGAGATCCAAAGTTTCTGTATCCTCCGCAAAGTCTCCAACATACATATGAATAGGGAATTCAGCTCCCTCAATCCATCCAACATTTTCAATGACAGGAGCAAAATATTCAACATATAAATCCGCCGGATGCGGCGCTCTGCTATAAAAAACAAATTCACCAATTTCTCCCGGCTCAACGCGAAGCGTATTCATCTTTATCCTGTTATTCGCCAACCAACCGGACGTTCTCACGGTGAAGTCCTCACCAACCACGGTCGGTGAATAAAAAATACTGGCTCGATCATTCTCTCTCGCCGTCCCAAGCCTTATCTTCTCCCGACAAGCCGCATCATCCGAAAACCACGGAACATTCCCGGTATTTTCAAGATAAACCTTAGTCTCAAAATACTTGTTCTGAAGAAGCCTGAACCTCTTTCTCACACTAACAACGTTTGCGCCATAAGTTGGATTTTCAGGCCTTTTGTAACCGCAATTCGCAGCAGGCTTTGGCAATTCTACCGGGGCCGCAGGCTTAACCTCTTCCATCGCAACAGCCTTTCCGCGATCAAAAAACGAAAGATTTATAATACTTGTCTGGAAATCAGCTGGTTTCACATCCTTAAGCGCTCCGAAAAAGAACAGCAATGTAACCACAAGTAATGGTGACAATATGGTTAGTAGCGCCGATAAAGCTAATCTGGACTTGCTCTGCATTTTCCTTTTTATTTTTGTTTTACCACAATATATTATACGTCAAAAAGATATAAGTGTCAAACAACAAGAGAGAGGAAACAGCAAAGGTAGAAGAGTTTCAAAAAGCCAAAAAACAAATGTATGTAAGATAGATATCAAATTGATATCTCCAACTGTATCAATCCTACATACATCAAAATTTTCAAATTTTTACTACGCACCGAACCGGCGCATAATCAGTCCAAAAGCTTGCCCACTTCCTTCTTGAAAGTTTCGAGGTCGCGGAAATGTCTATACACGGAAGCAAAACGGATGTAGGCGACTTCGTCGAGGTCTTTTAATTTTTCCATTAGCCCCTCGCCAATCGCCCTGCTTGGAACTTCACGGCCGTAAGTAGTCGCCCATTCTTCCTCCAAACCGGAGATTAATTTTTGAATTTGTTCTTCGGTGACCTGGCGTTTTTCACATGCTTTCCAGAGTCCGGATTCCAGCTTGTCTCGGTCGTAAGTTTCGCGGGAGTTGTCTTTTTTTATCACAATAAAATTCGTGGTTTCGGCACGCTCGAAAGTTGTGAATCTGTGCCCGCATTTTTCACACTCACGTCTTCGGCGAATAGCCTTCCCTTCATTGGTCGCGCGGGAATCTAAAACTTTTGTATCTTCATTTTTACATCTTGCGCAGATCATGCCCTGAATTTAACGTCAATTTTTCATTTTTACAAGTTTTTTGTGCTCCTTTTTCGCAAAACCGTCAGTCATTCCGGCAATATAATCCCTTATGATAATTTCGGGCTTGTCATCAGCGCTTCTATTTCTCTCGGGGATTTTCGTAATGTCACTTACATAAATCTCAAAAAGATCCTGAATAATCCGCCTCCCTTTCTTGAGGTGACTTTGAACTTTTTCAGTGGAATAAAAATGCTCGAACAGAAAATCGCGCAGCTCTTTCACATCTTTTTTCATCTGCGGACTAAACGCGACGACAGGCCCCTTGCACGCACGCACATTCTCCAAAGTCTT
The DNA here is from genome assembly GCA_018826445.1 of Patescibacteria group bacterium. Lineage (GTDB taxonomy): Bacteria > Patescibacteriota > Gracilibacteria > UBA1369 > JAHKBB01 > JAHKBB01. Next base: position 11,136 of record JAHKBB010000095.1, read on the forward strand.
GATCTTTAGGGACTTAAGATTCTTTCCGGTCTGCTCATAGAGGTCGTGAATCATCAGGTTAATTAAGGAGCTGACAAGGCGGGAACGTTCAACCTCGCCGGACAAATTGTCTTTATACTTTTTCAAGACTCTTAGTCGCGCTTCCTGCCACAAACCAAGCGGATCCAAATCTTCCATTGCAAAGACTTTGGAACGAAGACCGTCATCAATGTCGTGATTCGTGTACGCAATTTCATCCGCGAGGTTTACAACTTGAGCTTCGAGATGCGGAGAAACAGACGACTTGCCCCGGGGGCTGTCCCAGGAAGTCCGGTGTTTGATAAGACCGTCCAGAACTTCCGTAGTGAGATTCAGGCCATTGTGATCCGGATAAATTTGTTCAAGCTTTTCCACGATCTTGCGACTCTGCTCATTATGTTCAAAATACGAACCATATTTTCGCATAATTTCGTTTAGGGTATCCTCACCGGCATGGCCGAAAGGCGGATGGCCAAGATCATGGGCAAGAGCAATAGCTTCGGCAAGATCTTCGTTGAGGCCGAGTGAGCGGGCGATGTCGCGGCTTATTTGCGCAACCTCCATGGTGTGAGTAAGGCGGGTTCTGTAGTGATCACCATACGAGGCCGTAAAAACCTGGGTTTTTTCTTCCAAACGGCGAAAAGATTTACAATGAATGACCCTATCGCGATCGAGTTGAAAAGGAAGTCTGGTGTCATCGCCGTGTTCTTCGAAAAAACGTCCTGCGGTATCTTTTACGGCGTACGGAGCAAGCTTGTCGGAAAGGCTTTTTTGTAAATCTTTTGTGTCTTTGAACATTGCACGGGAATTATACACCAATATTGTGCAAAATCGTGATAGAATTGCGACATGAAACTGGACAATGCAATTCGCAAATTTCTAGAGTACACAGAGATTGAAAAAAATCAGTCTCCAAAGACTCTCGAAAACTACCAGCATTACCTCGGCAGGTTTCGTGAGTTTGCCGGGAATATAGACGTTGACCGGATCACTCTCGAACTGACACATAAATACAGATTGCACCTAAACAGGATGGATTTGGGCATAAAGACACAAAATTACCATGTTATTGCGCTCCGGGCCTTTCTCAAATACCTGACTAAAAATGACATAAAAACTCTGGCTCCCGAAAAGATTGATCTCGGAAAAATCCCGGAGCGCACAGTCGAATACCTTTCTCGCGAGGAGCTGGAACGGCTTTTTAAAGCAGTTCCGCGAAGCAACATTCGCGGTCTGCGCGACCGCGCGATCCTGGAAACCCTGTATTCCACGGGTTTGCGCGTATCGGAACTCGCGAATCTCGACCGCAGTCAGGTCGACCTCAAACGCAGAGAATTTATGGTCCGCGGAAAGGGGCGCAAACCCCGCATCGTCTTCCTCTC
>JAHKBB010000096.1 GCA_018826445.1 Patescibacteria group bacterium
GGAAGATATCGTTGAAGCGGAAAAGATCATTGCCGAACTGGCCGGAAAAGCCGAAAAAATTAAAACTTATATAAAAGGAAGAATTACTCCTGGTACAAAAATTACTAAAGAAGAATTTGAGCAATGGATTGAGGTTCTGGATACATTCCAAGTTCCGGCCGCTGCCGGAGCTACTCTTGATTACAAATGGTATGGAAATGATAACTATGAGGATTTCATGAAGCGTATCCGAAATAAACTCTATGGCATTGATTATCGTGGAGACGAATCCTCAAAGATAATGATGCTTATTCATATGAGAGTTTCCGATGGCACACGCCAGTTTGCGACTTTAAAGAGACCTTTGGACCCTTCCGAAAAAGCTTACCTGGCCCAAGTTGAAGGAGCCGTAGGTCAACTGGTCCAAAAAGCCGAATCAACAAAACCCGAGACTTGGCAAGGAATTGGCACAATCTGGGACGCGCTTCCCGGGTTTAGTTATGTACTTGGCAGGGATCACGGATTTTTTGAGACGTGGAGAGGTGTCTATGAAAACATTGATGACGGAGTAAAATCCGGAGATGTTTATAGCTTCCTAAATGTTCCACGTCCTGCCACTTCTCAGCCCGCCGCAAACCCTTCTGATCCCGCTTTGAGAGAAACCGAGAAAGGTTCAGACAAACTGAACAAATGGGGTGTTGACAGGAGAGTCATGAAGAAATATTATAAAGTTTATGGAGCGGCTCGCGCACTCGAGCCTGCTAATCTAAATGCACCTCAGGCCGGAGGTATCTTGAAAGGTTATTTCACCAGTGTTGTTTCTGCCAGACCTGCCGAAGTCGCGAGAATTGCCGCTTTAACTGATAGGGTTGCCCAGGACGCGGCGCTCGAGGCTTATTACAACAAGATAGTCGCTAACGTAAAGTTTCATCTGAACCCTGCCGGGATTGTGAAATTCAACTCCCTTCTTCCGTAATCGGGCCGGGGAGCCGGGGTGTAAATTTCGTAAGTTTTTTTGATGTACCAAATTGATACCCTGGGAGGTACCTATAATGTACCTAATCTGTACATTGATGGAATAATTAAATTTTGACTGTCTCAGGTTGTGTTCTTGCACCTCTACCCCTTGACAAATCTTGATTTTTTGCTATACTCCTTATCCTAACTTTCGGTGCTAACCAACCACACTAAATGGTTAAGAGAATAGTATCGCTAATAAACATCGTCTTAATCGCGTTCCTTGGCATCACGATCTACTTAGATAATAATACGTCGATTGCGCAAGATTATTTTGACTACCCAAAAACAAATACCCTTGCGGCAGAAGAGGTCGAGGCGTATACTCACTTCGCTGCCAATTTGGAGGAGAAAGAGGACATGAGGTATGCGGCGGCGTTGAGTGAGATGGACTTAAACATCCTTCTCAAAGGGGAAATTGACGGGCGTATCTTTGATGACGCCCCGGGCGGTACCCCGCGATCTTTGACTCACTGTAAGGCTATCGTGTACAGAACGCTGGAAGCTCTGCCTGAAGAGCACGTTTCGAAGCTAAAACATCTGATCCTTCGGATGGAAGAAGATGGAAATCGTGGACTTGGCGGTTCACACACTATCTTCCTGAGATGTATGGATGTTTCAGATTTAGAACTTGCCGCGGTTCTCGTTCATGAGATGGGGCACATTGTTGACCTCGGTGTGAATGACGGATCGTATTTCTCAGGAAAAAGCGAGTTTGTAGACGGCATGGTTCCGATCTACAACGACGATCTGAGCTTAAACTTTTACAGAATCAGCTGGAAGGACGCGGAAACCGTGAAGGAGGATGCGACTGATATGGATTTTGTTACCGGATATGCGACGACAGATCCATTCGAAGACTTCGCGGAGAGTTACATTATGTACACTCTGCAAGGAAGTAGATTCCGGATGATGGCTCGAAGCAATGAAGCTTTACAGGCGAAATATGAATTCTTGAAAACTTACATATTTGACAATAAGGAGTTCACAAGTTTGGTAGGAAACGCGAGGTCCACAGACAGACATTACGATTCGACATTGCTTTCCTACAACATTACGAAATTTATGGGAAATTAGCCACATATATGGTTGTCCGTTTCAAATATATTTGTGGTTTAGGATACTCAAGGCTTAAGGCTTTTCTAGGGCGTTGGTACTCCTAAAACACATAGAAACCCTCCTCCAAGCGGGGAGGGTTTTTAAAAACAAGGACGTTCTCTCCAATCCGGGGATTTGGAGGAATGTTAAGAACGTTCTTGTGTTGCGCCTTTTCCACCCTTCCGCTAAAATTAGCACGTTTCATGGTGAGTGTAGCTCAGCTGGTTAGAGCACCTGGTTGTGGTCCAGGGGGTCGTGGGTTCAACTCCCATCACTCACCCCATTTTTTAACCCTTCTACAATGGAAATTTTAACGACGTTTGTGGTTCCGGTGCTTATTATCTTATTCATAAGCATTAAGCAGATTAATGAGTACGAGAGAGGTTTGAAATTTCAGCTTGGAAAGTTCAAGAGGATCCTGCAGCCTGGTTGGAGACTTATAATCCCTGTTTTTCAAAGCGTGACCAAGGTTGATATTCGTGTTAAGGCTGTTGATGTGCCTTTTCAGGAGGCAATTACGAAGGACAATGTGTCTGCAAAGATAAATGCTGTTATTTATTATAAAGTTTCGGACGCGTCAAAAGCTATACTTGAGGTTGAAAACTTCTGGTTTGCGGTGAGCCAGCTTGCCCAGACTACGATGAGGAATGTATGCGGCGAAATGGAGCTCGACGAACTTTTGGCTAACAGAGAAAGTGCCGCAGGAAAAATTAAAGAAATCGTTGACAAAGCAAGTGACCCTTGGGGAATCAAAGTTGAAAGTGTCGAATTGAAAGACATCATCCTTCCAGATGATATGCAGAGAGTTATCGCGAAACAGGCGGAAGCTGAGCGTGAAAGGCGTGCGGTTATTATCAAGTCCGAGGGAGAAGTTATCGCTTCCGTGAATCTTGCCAAAGCCGCCGGGACTCTGAATCAACAGGCTGGGGCTTTGCATCTTAGGACTTTGAATACTTTGAACGATCTAAGTTCCGACCAGTCGAATACCGTGATATTTGCTGTCCCGTTGGAAATTTTGAGGGCGTTTGAGAGAATTGTGGAGAAGAAGGATTAATCCCCTTCCTCAAGCTCTCTGGTTCCTCGGATCTTGTCTTTGGTGTCTTCCATCATTTTGCCGAGGACCAGGCTTACGAATTCTTTTAAGCGTTCGTATTTGGCCGGAAGGTTGTGGTCGAGGAGAAAGTCGCGGAGGATGAAGCTCGCGAGTTGTTCCACTATGAGTTTAACCTGATCTTCGAAGTCGAGGACGGTTCGGGTGACTTTGTATGGATGTTCTTCAGCTTGTGCGTACATGTTTTTGATCCAGTTGTCGATCTCGATTTTGGCTTTCATGGATAAGACTTTCTCATCGGTTCCAAATAGGGTTAATGCGCTCGCCTGCTCTATCTGGTCGGCTTCGTCGAATTTTTTGCCCGAGGGGAGCATTTTGAGATCCATTCCGGCGTCTTTTTGCATATCTTCATTGCCGAGGATTATAAGGGAAAGGACAAAATTCGCGGGAACGTTTTGTTCCAGGACGCGAGAGGTAAGGAGCAGGATATCCTGGCGCTTGCTGGTTTTGAGGAATTTAAGGAGAATTTTGATCAATTTCTGTTCTCCTTTTTTTTGCTTTTGCTCGCTCTTTTGAAGAGCTTTAAGCTGGGCTGTGGCGGCCCGCATGTGTTCCTTGAAGCGTTCGAAGTCCTCTTCGGACATTCCTTCGCCTCCTTGATCCGCGCCAAAAAATGATTCTAGATCCGGCATACGCGTTCAATTATACCAAAAAAGCCCCGCTTTCACAGGGCTTATACTTCAAAAATATTATTTCTTTGCGAATAGATTGTACAGCCATCCGAAAACCAGTCCGCAGACAGCTCCGTCAACAAATCCCATTACGAGACCTATAAAGCTGCCTTTTAAACTGATTGTGTACCATGGATATACGCTCTCCGGCATGGCCATAAGGAATTCTGATCCGTAGCCGTTAAAGTAGACCGCGAGCAGTGTCATTAAAAAAAGGCACACTCCCCATATAATACCGAATGAGAGAGCTAAACCCTTGAGTGAAAGCTTCATTTTGTTTTGGGTTAAGAAACAAGTATGTTAATGAATTTGTTTTTGAAGATTCGGCCGTCGAATTTTCTGACTTTTTTCTCCGCAAATGACACTTTCCCGTCTTTTGTGGCGAAAAGAGTGTGGTCTTTGCCCATGCGTACGTTCTCTCCAGGGAAGAACTTGGTCCCTCTCTGACGCACGATGATATTACCGGCTTTTACCGCCTGGCTGCCAAAGATCTTGACTCCAAGGCGTTTCGCCTTCGAGTCGCGACCGTTTTTACTCGATCCTGCCGCTTTTTTATGTGCCATTCTAGGTCTTTTTAGATTGCGCTGGAAATTTTACGCAATCAAGGTGGATTTTGCAAGAGAAAATAACGCCGGCGAGGTGTTTTGAAACGTGAATTTCAATGATGTACCAAATTGGTACCTCCAGAGGTACCTTTCAGGTACATGATTGGTACATTACTGAAATTTGGAAATTTTGGAGTACCCGTCGGTCCCCCATACCCCTGGAAATTCACCTGTTTTTCTGGTATAATAGTGTGATGACAAAAAAACTCATCAGATTGGCGTTGATTTTTGGACTCCTGGTCTCTTGTGTCCAGGTTTCCGCTGCGAAAACGGAAGTGCAAAGCAGGACTTTTATTCCTTTGAAAGTGATTGAAAACGCGAAATATATGCAACAGGTTGAAAGTGAGCTTGAGATCACAAAACAGGAGTACAAGACACTTTCCAGCTCCATTTCGCAGAATAAGAAACGCCTGCAGGAGATTCGGAACGAAATCGTGTCTTTGCGGGATCAATTGAACAACATGGACTATATGGCCGCCGAGACCGAAAAGAAGGTTATGAACGTCATAAAACAGATTACACAGAAGAAGAATGATATGCAGATACTTTCGGAGCACATTGATGAAAAAAACACTATCTTGGATGATCAGGTGGAACTTTTGAAAGAGTATGCAAAATTTCTTTATGTACAGGAGCAGGAGCATATTGATCCCGTTCGGGTCTTGCTTGCGGACGCTTCCGTTGGAGAAATTCTTCGGGAAAAGGGATATTTTGAGATTTTGAACGAATACGGACTCCAATTGGCGAGTAATTTGAAGGATGTTTCATTTGAGTTGGATCAGAATAAAAAGGCGTTGATTGTGAAAAGCGCGAGACTTGCGGAACTGAAGGAGAAGCTTGCGGAAGAACAAAGGACAATGTCGGACCAGAAGGAAGCAAAGTTAAACCTGCTTGAAGCAACTCGGGGTGAGGAGGAGGTATATCTGGAACTTCTTGCGGAATCCATGTTCCAGCAGGATAACGTTTTGAAGGAAATCAATGTGTTGCGGGATAATGTGTCGTTCCTCGCGGATAAGTTCGAGGAGTATGGAAGTGAGTTTGATTCTGAAAATTACAGAGGTCTTATAAACAAGAGATCTCGTGATGTATTTGAATATCAGGCCGATCATGCGAAGGAC